>JAGLBU010000047.1 GCA_023146575.1 Methylococcales bacterium | reverse complement strand
TTAACCTCTGAAGTCATTATTGGCCCTCTACGCAGTGCGGTGATTTACGATCCCCCGATTTTTTTAGCCTATCTTTCCACCATCCCAGGGATGGCCGTGTTTTTATTACGCATGGAAGCTGATTTCGTGGATAAATCTGAGGCGTTTTATGGGGCGATTCGAGAAGGCGCACCCTTAGCAAAAATTCGCACACTTAAAGCCTCAATGATTGCAACCGTGCGCTTAAGTTTTGTTGAAATTTTTAAAGTACAAGGCATTACGGCCATAGCTTTAATCTATATGGCAGATGATATTTTAACCTTATTCAATATTTCCACAAATTACAGCTTATTGTTCAGTATTGACGTGGCGGCGGTGGGGGTTCAGGTTATTTTATTAGGCGTATTTAACGTCCTGTTTTATTTAGATAAACGCTATATAATTTTAGGGTTATGCAGCTTTTTTGCTTTGGCAAATTTAGCCTTAACCTTATTATCCCAACACTTAGGCGCAAGTTTTTACGGCTATGGTTTTGCAGTTGCGATTTTTATGACCACTTTTGCAGGATTTGTCTTGTTAGACCGTAAATTAATACGACTTGAATATGAAACTTTCATGCTACAACGGTAATTAATGATGATGCGATTGTTACGACTCGGACTTTGTTTTTTGGCAGTCTTTTTTTCAAGTTATGGCTACAGCGAAACAAAGATGCCTTCAACAGCTTTTTTTTACGCCACCAAGCCCCCCGTGGATTTATTAGCCACCTATAAACGTGTGGTCTTAGAAGCTGAAAATACCTCTGCTGAGGAACTTGCGTATTTAAAAAAACGTGGGGTAAAAGTCTATGCCTATTTAAGTATTGGTGAAGAAGACTCGACCCGTCCATGGTTTAAAAAAATTCAAGCCTCTTGGAAAAAAACTGAAAATAAAGCATGGAACAGTGCGGTGATGGATATGACGTCACAAGGCTGGCATGACTTTTTACTCAATCAACGGATGAAAGCGCTGTGGAAACGTGGTTATCGTGGTTTTTTTCTCGATACGATGGACAGTTTTAATTTATTTGCCAAAACCCCTGAAGAACGTACTCGCCAACAAGAGGGGATGGTGAAATTACTTAAATCTATGAAAAGCCAATACAAAGGCGTGGGATTATTGTTCAATCGTGGCTTTGAAATATTAGAACAGGCGGCGAGTCTTGCCGATGGTGTCGTTGCAGAATCGTTATATCATCGCTGGAATGCTGAGAAAAAAGCCTACACCGACGTCAGTGAAGGCGATCGTGAATGGTTGATTGGAAAGCTTAATGAGGCGAAAGATAAATATAATTTACCTGTGGTGTCGATTGATTATTTACCGCCATCCAGACGCGATGAGGCTGAAAAAGCGGCTAAAAAAATTACCGAACATGGTTTTGTACCGTGGATTAGCACCCCTGCTTTAGATTATATGGGCGTGGGTAGTATCAGCTTAGTCCCTCGAAAAGTCTTATTTTTATTTGATTCTTATGACCAAAAATTGGCGAGTCATGAAATTCATCGGTTTTTAGCCATGCCACTGGAATATTTAGGTTATGTGCCTGATTATCGAAATATTAGTGAAAAAGGCTTACCTGAAGAAATTTTAAAAGGGCAATATGCGGGCATTGTTATTTGGTTGGGTAAAGAGAAACCTGACCGCGATGAGATACTTGGAACATGGGCGCTTCGACAAATCAACCAAAATATTCCAATCGCTTTTATGGGAGGCTACACCCTAGCGGGACACCAAGCGTTAAGTGAACGCTTAGGAATTAGCTATCAACAAACTGAATTAGTAATGCCACTGGATATGGAGGTTTTATCTGAAAATATGGGCTTTGAAATAAAACCACAACTGCGTACTTTCGATTTACCTTTGATAAAAAAAAAAGATGATAAGGAGTCTTGGTTACAAATTATCGATCAGGAAGATCAAGTGTTAACCCCTGTTTTTATTAGCTCGTGGGGAGGGGTTGCGGTTGATCCCTATGTCACACAAATGGTACCCACTTTAATTGAATATGAAGCATATACCCGTTGGGTGCTTAATCCATTTGAGTTTTTAAAAGCCGCTTTAAAATTAAAAAAAATTCCCGTACCAGATCACACCACCGAAAGCGGTAATCGTATTTTAACCATTCATATTGACGGCGATGGTTTTTATAATAAAACCGAATTAGGCGGTGATCGCTATTCCGCTAAATTAATCAGTGATGAATTTTTTGTGCCTAATTCTCTACCGCATACGGTTTCTATTATTGAGGGTGAAATTGGTAAAGCGGGTTTAAAGCCTGACTTAAGCCCTGAATTAGAAGACATTGCCCGTGAAATTTTCAAATTACCCAATGTTGAAATCGCCAGTCATTCCTTTAGTCACCCTTTTGATTGGGTGTTAGCCCATGAAACCCGAAACGATAAGCCTGCTGATACCAATAATAAGGCTAAAAAAGAGGTGTTTAAAGCTGAAAAAGGGTCTTACCATTTACCGATTCCAAATTATACCTATAGTGCTGAGCGAGAAATAAAAGGTTCAATTGATTATATTAATAAGGTCTTAGCGCCAAAAGGTAAAACAACCAAAGTTTTTTTGTGGACAGGGGATTGTTTACCTAATGAAGAAGCCTTGATGTGGACAAAAAAAATGAATGTCGTCAATTTAAATGGCGGCGATAGTGTAATGCGTAAAGGCATGGAGTCGGTTACCAATGTATCGGCGAGCGGTATTGTGCGCGGAAAATATTTTCAACCCTATGCTCAAATCCAAAATGAAAATGTTTATACCAACGATTGGCTAGGGCCTTATTATGGTTTTCAGCGCGTGATTGAAACTTTTGATATGACCAATCTTCCCAGACGCTTTAAACCCATTAGTATTTATTATCATTTTTATTCAGGGGATAGATTAGCCTCAGTTCGTGCATTACGCAGGGTCTATGACTGGGCAATGGCACAAGAAACACAGCCCTTATGGATCAGCGAATACACTCAAAGATTAGATGCTTTTCGCTCGGTTGTTTATGAAAAACTTGATAATGGTTGGCGCTTTCATGGTGCTGAAGATCTTACAACTTTTCGACTTGAAGACCAAAGTTTACACCCTGATTTTATTTTATCAGAAGGTGTTTCAGGGTATCGAAAACTCCCACAAGGCTTATTTGTCTCATTAGAACGAAATCAAGCCACCGTAGAATTAAATTTAACCGACAAAAATAACCAATACCCTTACCTTAAAAATGCCAATGCACGAGTCATGCAATGGGATATAAAAAAGGTAAATACACGCTCAAGAGTGGTTGAATTTAGACTCAAAGGACATCAACCCCTTGAGTTTAGCCTAATGGGTTTGCATAAAAAATGTAAAGTAACAACCCATTCAGGGGTAAAAATAAGCGGTAAAAAACAAAAAGATGGCGGAACTTTATTTAAAATGACCGCAAAAGATACGGGAAATTTGAGGGCAACTTGTGGATACTAATGAAACCGCGCTTTTTTCCAAATGGTCATTGTTACTTTTTGCCATTATTATCATTGCAGGATTTTTTGTTTTATTTCCTGGAGGAAAGTTTTTAGACACCTTTGATAAAAAACAAATTGATTTAACTTCCGTACAATATTTAAAAGTATTACTGGAAAAAAACCCTGAAGATCACACCTTACGACTCCGCTTAACCCGTGAGCTAGTCGCAATGGGGAATTTAGCTGAGGCTCAAAAGACCCTAAATTCTTTATTAGCGGAAAAAAATCCAAATGAAAATGCACGATTTTTAATGCTGGATATTTTATTTCAGCAATATTTTGCCGAAACGAATGATGCGTTAAAAGAGGCAAAACAAGTAATATTAGTTAAAACTATTAAAGATTACTATCCTAAAATTAAACAAGCGTCTTCACTTGATTGGTTGGCAGAGCGCAGTTTTCAATTGGGAAAACCCGTTTTAGCCGCTGAAATTTATCAGCATCTTGTGACTTTATTAGGAGAACCTCAAAGTTTTAACCACATTGCCACCACTCAAGAGATTGTATGGTCGTTAATTGGTATTCATTCAGCACAAGCTGAAGAAGCAGCAAAAGATGCGCATTATTATGCAATTAAAGAAATAGAAGCTTTATTATCGGCAGGAAAAGTAAACGCGGCATTCGCACGGGCAAAAGTTTATGTGCCAAAATTTAATAAATCCGCCACCATGTTGGCACTTGGAATCAAGATCGCAGGTTATGCCAAAGCGCCCGCCCAAGCACGAGACTGGGGACGATTAAGCCTTAGCCGTTCCGATTTTAATAAAAAATTATTGCAGGCACAAATTAAACGCGAATTGGGTGCAAATGAGCCTAAAAGTAGTATGGCGTGGGTCAAAAAAACCCTTAAAAACAAGCCGTCAACCGAAATAAATTTATTGGCTTTTCAAATTAACTTAGCAGCCGCGTTAAAAGATAAAAAGTTAACCAGTGCTTTAGGCTTTAAATTACTGGCCAAAAAACCAAACGATATTAAATTATTAACCAATCAAATAGGCTATGAACAAGTACTAAAAAATCATAAATCAGTCCGAAATTTAGGCTTACGGTTATTAGCAAAAAAACCAAAAAACCCCAAATACCTCACTAATCAAATTTATTATGAACAAGCCTTAAAAAATCCAAAAGCGGTGCAAAAATTAGGCAGGCGCTTATTAGCCACTAATCCCAAAAATCCGACTTTTTTAACCAATCAAATACAGTTTGAACAAGCACTAGGCAATCAAGCCGCCGCCCAAAAATTAGGCATGCGATTATTAGCCACTGCCCCCAAAAACCCAACTTTTTTAACCAATCAAATACACGTTGAACAAGCACTAGGCAATCAAGCCGCCGTCCAAAAATTAGGTGTGCGATTATTAGCCACTAAGCCGAATGATCCTACTTTTTTAGCCAATCAAATACACTTTGAACAAGCCGTAGGCAATCAAGATGCAGTAACAGCATTAGGCTTACGGTTATTAAAAAATAAACCCAATGATCCTAAACTCATCGCCCAGCAAATACAATTTGAATTAGCCGCTAAAAACTTAACTGGCGCGTTAAAATATGCACAACAACAAGTGGCTGTTAATCCTAATAATATAAAAGCACATCAACAATTAGCTGATATTGCCCTTTGGAATATAGAGCAAGCGTTAACCTTAAAACAGTGGCGTTGGTTGTATCAAAAAACAGGAAAAGAAAACTACATTACGGATGCAATTAAGCTTGGTATAGCACTTTTTAAATATGACGAAGTAGCGGAATTTTACCGTGATATATCCAGCAAACGTCAATTAACAGAAGAAGAAGCCGCTTCTTATTATAAGGTTTTACAAGCGGCAGGTTTTTTAGATGCGGGGGTGACGCAATTAAAAAATTACGTCAAAAAATGGCCAAAACATAAAACCGTATGGCTTTATTTAGCTGAAACCGAAGAGGAAATTGCACGCTATCATGATGCAATAAAAACCTTAGATATAATTGGTAACAACTTTGGTAATACCCTTGAAATTGATTGGCGAAAAGTAAAAATTTGGTTACGCTTGGCCGAGATAGATACCGCATGGGAAGTCTTATCCGATGATGTCTATAGCACCGAAACCAAAAAAAATGAATTTTGGAAATTGTATTCTGAAATAAGTTGGTCATTAGGTCGTGATGAAGCGGCAAAACAAGGCTATAGCTATCTATTAAAAAATAATGGTTTAAACGGAGAGTTATTTTCACGATTGATTGAGCTTAATCGTGGGGCAGGTGATGATGAAAGTCAGTTGGAATTATACTTAGTCGGCTGGAAAAAATATAAACATGCAAGTTATTTGTATGGGGCTATTGATATGGCCGTTCGGCTAAAAAAAACCGAACAAGTTAATGCCTTAATTACGATTGCAGAAACTGAAACCACGTTGTTTGAAGAAGATGCCAATATTTGGATTGTAAAAGCTGATATTGCCATAAGAGAAAAAAAGGTTAAAAAGGCGAAAGAGTTTCTGCTCAAAGCCATTTCAATTAATGAAGATTCTCTTAGCGCTCGTAGTGCTTTGTTATGGCACATGATTACCCATGATTCTGATGTTGAATTAGCCGCGTATCTAGCAATATTAATTGCAAAACATGGCACAAACCCTGATTTATGGGAGCCAATTGCGACAGCTTACAGACGCTTAGCATTGCCGAATAAAGCCGTTGAGTGGTATGCAAAAGCGGTTAAAAATAACCCAATGGCGTATGTATTATTACTCAGTTATGCTGAAACCTTATTAGAAGCGGGTGAAGATAAAAAGGCCAATGTCATTAGAGGGTTTATTTTAACTAAACTCCGCCCAACAATGGTCGATGCGTTACCAAAAACTGATAGCCGCGCTCATGAAGAACTTAAGCGCCGTTATGCCGAAGCCCTTCGAGAAGAAATGGGGATTGATGTAAGTGAAAAATGGTTTAAATTTGAACAAAAACAGGATAAAACCTTAAAGCGCGCCTTGTTTGATGAATATCGAATTACGTGGTTATTAGCGCAAAGTCGTCTACGATCAGCCCGCCATTATTTGTATAAAGAAGTCTCTAAACGGGTTCAACTTGCCGCGTGGCAAAAAATGGCAATTGCGGTTTATGACAATGATATTAACAAGATTGAACAGATCTTAAAAAGTCCTAAAAAATTGTTAAAAACTGATGTGGTAGTGGGTTTACAAAAAGTTGGTCGTGAGCAAGAATCCTTAATCATGGCACGCGATTATCTAAATGCCGATCAGCAGGTTAATGAGCGTGATGTCCTGCGTCGGCAAGCTGCCAGTTTAGGGATTCGTAACCCTAATGGTTTTGCGACGCGTTTAAAAACAGAAAACTTAAGTGGGCTTGATTTGATAAGTTTTAAATCCACAGCGGCAGTAACACGGGTGCAAAATACTTTTTGGGCGGATTATGAATATCTTGATTTATCCTCCAGTAGTCCTAGTTTAATCGTACATTCAGATCAATCGCAAGAACAGAATCTTTCTTTAAAATGGCAACACCGTGAATTACATAATGAATATTGGTTAAAAACGCGTGCTAGTTTACGTGAGGATCAGGATTTATTGAGTGTAGAGGCTGGCGCTCGGCGATATATTTGGGAAGGCTGGTCAGTAACGTTAGAAGGGTCGTACAATAAAACCTCAGATGAAAGTGATGCCTTTCGTTTATTAGGCGCAAAGGATAATATAACCTTGAGTCTTGAAGGCGAAATTGATAAACGGAATTATTTTTCAGCCAATATTCAAGGCAATCATTATAAAACTCGTTCAGGTGATACCTTAGGCACAGGCTTTATCGCAGGCATGCAATTTGGACATCGGATTCATTTTGAGCATCCGAGCATAAATGTTAATTTACACGGTACGATTAGTCAGGCGAGTTTGGTCGATAAACTTCCCTTTGAAATTCAACGAAGCTTAGGAACTGATGCAGGAATTGGTCGTATTTTAAGTGACAGTTATAAAGAATTAGGCTTGAATTTAACCATTTATGACGGTGAACTACGTCCGTTTGGTTTTGTGGAGCAAAATTTGCATTATTATTTAGATTTAGGTTTGTTTGTCAGTGATCCTTTTTCAGGCTTAGGTATGTCGGCTGAAGCGGGTGTCGGTGTCCGAGTATTTGAAGAAGATGATCTAAGCTTAATTGGTCGTTATGTGGATTCGCAAGGTGGGGTTAATTCAATTGCCACTAAAGCAGTGGAATTACGTTACAGTATTCGTTTTGACTAATCAAAATCCGCTTTTAAAGCAGCCGAATTAATGCAATAGCGTAAGCCAGTCGGTTGCGGGCCATCAAGGAAAACATGCCCTAGATGTGATTGACAGTTTTGACATACGACTTCTACACGTTGCATTCCGTGTGTTTTATCGGTCACTTCTTTGATACTACTGGACGTTAAGGCTTCCCAAAAACTTGGCCATCCACTGCCTGAATCGTATTTTGTATTGGATGAAAATAGCTTATTGCCACAACAGACACAGGTATACGTTCCTGCTTGTTTACAATCAACATATTTTCCTGAAAAGGCTATTTCCGTGCCTTTGTTACAACAAATATTAAATTGCTCAGGGCTTAGGGTTTGTTTTAGGGCTTCTTTTGATGGAATAGGTTTCATAATTTTACTGAACTAAAAAAAGGGAAGCATGATTAAATCACACCTCCCTCCATAAATGGAATTAAACCTTAATTTATCGTTTAATAACGTCTAACTGGACACGACGGTTTTGTGCGCGACCTTCAGAGGTTGCATTACTTGCAATTGGATTTACTTCACCATAACCACGTGATTTTAAAGACGCATTACCGTTGGCTTGTTTGCGTAAATAATTTTTCACCGAATTAGCACGACGCTCCGATAAACGAGCATTATATTGATCAGAGCCTACACTATCCGTATGCCCTTGCACTTCAATGGTTAGCCCTGGGTTTCTTTTTAAGACCACGGCAGCTTCGTTTAATAAAGAATAGTATCTAGATTTAATGTTTGATTTGTTGGTATCAAAATTAACCCCTTCAAGTACCCAACACCCAAGTGCGTTTACTTTTGCACCAATTGGAGTGCCTGGGCATTTATCTTTGCTGTCTAAAACGCCATCTTTATCAGCATCGCCTTCTGAAATTGGCGCAGGTGCACCGCGTTTAAAAAATACTTTTTCAACAAAATTTCCCATACCAGCGCTAGACGCAATATCAGTTACCGCGGTACTAAAGCCACAAGAACCAATATTAGACAAGTTTAAAAGTGTGCGACGACCTTCATCATCACGAGGATTTCCAACCCATACCGTATAGATACAAAGCTTATCCCCATAACGGGCTTTTAAAGCTTTTGCGGCAGCATAAGGCGAGCTGTCCAACTCAAAACCATCACTTAAAATAATCAGTGCGGTTGTCCCTGAATTAGAACTTAGATCTTGCTCTGCAAGTGCAATAGACGTGGGCATAGGTGAACCACCACTGGCACAGGCGAGAGAATCAATCGCCGCATTAAAAGCGGATTTTGAATAGGATTCAGAGGCTTGATTTAATTTGGTATTTAATCC
>JAGLBU010000046.1 GCA_023146575.1 Methylococcales bacterium | reverse complement strand
TTTTATAATCAGCGCTGGCACGGGAAAGGGCTTGATGCCCAAAGTTGGAGTAATAATAAAAACGTTCCCGAAAGGTCGGGTATGAGGTTCTATGTGGGTCATAAATTTCATACGAATAACGCAGTCTAAAATCTTCATTGACATCCAATTGCGCCTCAAACACCATGTCTTCTAAATACTTTTTATCCATCCGATAAGTGCCTTGTAATCGAATTTCAAATTTTTCACTTAAGAAATTTAACACCCGTCCTTCAAGGTTTATTCCAAAAGATAATCGAGTGGGATCATTAATTTCAATCACATCATTTTCATGGACTAAATTAAGGATGTTTATTTGATTATTATATTGCTGAAATCCAAAGCGTATATCCAAAATATCCAATGAAACAGGTAAAATCCATTCGCCCCCTTCCCATTTTGGCGTGAAGTGAAACATCATATTTGCGCCGTAGGTTAAATCCCCTGTTTCGGCTTTTAGATGTTCTAAACGTAACGGTTTGCCGCCGTATAAATTAAACGAAAATAAGTTTTGTGGGGTTTGATAATGTATTTCAACCCCATCTAATAAGTAAAAGCCTAGATTATCCGAGCGTTGAAACCGTCCTGCTTTAAAGGTGGTGCCAATGGCGCTAAAGGTTTTTTCGACAAAAGCTTGATAGGTGGTGTAGCCACTTTCATAGCCGATACCATTGCCTGAGAGATCATCGGTTTTTGAATCTAAATCACTGCCGCGTAATAAAAAATCATAGCCTAAGCGCCAATTATTATCCGTGCCTCGATACTCATAAGTCCCCCAAATTTCACTGGAATAACTGGTTTCATTGCTAATCCGATTATCGGCTTGAATTTTAGTGGTCAGCGTTCCATTCCAGTTTCCAGCGATACATAGATTTGATACGCATAAAGCCGATAAAAAAAGTACCTTTTTGAGCATATTAAATGGCAAAATCCTGTGTATTTAGACCCAATTAAGGTTGAAAAAAAGCGCGATAAAATAACGCTAAATCCATGTAAAGCTATTTTATCGAACTTTTTAACGGGTGGATTCTTCTGAATAAAAATCATTCCCTTGGCGTTTTTTAATCATTGCCCAACCCACTAAAGACCCTAAAGCGATCACACAACTACCACAAGTTGAACAAAGCCCTTGTTTTGGAATAGTGCAATTGGAAGAGGTTAAAATGTGTCCGACCGCAATACCCGCGCCTGCCATCCACGGAGCGGCTTTCATTAAAGGGGTCAATTCTTTTTTATCGGTTTCAGTGTTCATAAATTTCCTTAAAAAAATGGAGCGGCTTTCACCACTCCATTTATTATGGGTTAAAAATTAAGACTTAAAGAACATCCAAAATTGCAAAATATTGCAACTGGGTGGTTTTAAAGACTAAGTAACCAGCACTTGCTTCAGTGTGTGGGTTAAATGCCACAATTTGGCTTGGATTTAAAATACCAATTTGCGCACCTGTTTCTGAATGCAATACTTTTACTTGAGCGGCTGAGGTTGCACGGCCACGATAAGGTATTTTAACAAACACAGGTTCAAGTAGATTAGGTACTCTTGCACGGGTTTTATCTTTGACAAGAAAACCATGAACGCTTGAGGCTAATTTACTACCAGGAATAACCGCTTCCACCGCCGAAACGATATTTGCAGGCACTATACTGATGGTTGCACTTTCCACACGATAGCTTGGTAATAATAACCCTGCTGTACCGCCTGTTGTTCCAAAAAGACTGGAACCTCTGAGTGCGCCACTGCCCTGATGTGTACTTAATAAGAACACAGGGATGTCACCGCCTAATGCACCAACTATTTGATCCTTAATACCGCCTAACACCCCGATTTTAGCGAGTGCAGGTAATAATTTAGTGGCTTTCAACTCGCCTTCTTGATACTCAGAGCTACTGCCTTTTAAGAAAGTAACAAAAGGGTCAAGACGTGAGCTGTATAAGATGTCACCAACATTTTCAGTCACTTTACCATCAGCTGCGACATTAACGGTGTCCATACGGAATACAATATGACCTTCATCCACTAAACGCTTATCAACCACCGTAGTAATCTTCTTAACAATACCTTTACCTAAGATACCATTTTCAGAAACCAAAGAGCTAAATGCACCGCTTTGTTTACGAGTATGACAGCTTTCACAAGGAACAGACGATGAAGATGGACGTACGTTATGCGACATAATATACATGTTTGATTGTAACCAAACTTGTTGCATATTAGGATTCGCAACGCCTTTACTGGCGGCAACGCTATCATAGGCTTTTTTCAATGCCATGAAACCATCGTAGTCTTTAGGTGCGCCAAATTTAGGGCCATGACGACCTTTCTTAAAGCTTACTTTGCCTAATTCATTGCCTTGAACATCCGCAATAACCGCATAATCTTTACCTTCAGCATCTTTTTTAACTTTGTAAACAGAATCTGTTTCCAAACGTGTCAAGACATGATCGCTGTTTTTATCTTTCCAGTAATAACGAATTTTAGGGTTATATGGGAAGATTTTAGACACACCATTTTCAGCTTGACGATAACGGTATAAAGTCTGAATAGGCTTACCATTATTTGCCTTACCCGTAATATGACAGGCTTGACAACTGATAACGTCTAAATGGGTTTTGGT
Source organism: Methylococcales bacterium (assembly GCA_023146575.1). Lineage (GTDB taxonomy): Bacteria > Pseudomonadota > Gammaproteobacteria > Methylococcales > Methylomonadaceae > WTBX01. The sequence goes on along the minus strand of JAGLBU010000046.1, from coordinate 4,228 downwards.
AATGCTGTCGAGTTTGCTTTTTTCATAACCCGCCATATCACCGTTTGCTTTCCACAATTCTCTGTGAGCATCTTGCATATTAGCTTGACCTGAAGGCACAACATTGTTCGCCATCGTGTCATGACACAATTCACAGCTTTTCGCATTGGGCGCATAATCTAAATCATTACGCACGTCCATGTCAGAATTACCTTTCAAAAAGTTATGATCGACACTTAACTCAGCATTTGAAAAGGTTGGTTTTTTGTAGTTACGTGAGTGACAAGTGTTACAGTTTTCAATCGCTCTGACTTGACCATTATCATCAGTAAACGATTTACCTTTATGAACATCGTCTTGATAGTCGGTTTCAATAACACCGTCATCATCAAACGAGGCCACGGCTGCATCGCCAAAACCAAAGAATCCACGACGTGAATTACTGGTTCGATGACATAACATACAGTTATCATTGCCAGGGAAACGTAACATCGGGATATGGGCTTTGCCATTTTCATCAAAGGCTTTTGGATTCCAATTCATAATTGGTTTACCATTTGCGCCTAAAACAAATTTATAACCTCGTGCATCGCCTTCTTTACCTTTGCGAAATTCACGTTGCATAGTTAATAGTTGTAAACCTTCAGGATCTTCAGGCTTAATGTTATAAAATTCCCAAATAGGAGAAGCCGATTCTCTAAAGAAATCATTGCCCATTAAGATAGAGCTACGGGCACGTTTATAAAAATCTTTGGCAGAGCTGGCTTTCTTTTTAGGATCGCTTGAATTTAAACCTGCGCCACTGGCTGGAAATTTTTTCAATTTTGAAAAATCCGCATGACACATCATACAATCATTTTCAACGACCCCTGATTTTTTCCAATCCCAACGAATAATTTGATTAGATTCAGATTTTTTACCGCCTGCCATCAACGATTTACGTTCAAAATAATCGCCATCAAATTCTTTAATGGTTGATTCTACTTTTTGATCGTAGCGAATACCTTCACGATCTTTCTCTGCGAAACCACCGCCTGCATGACAACCACCGCAATCTTTAATAAAACCTGCGGCACCAAAGTCTTTAAACTCATTGGCACTGGCATTATTCTTTTTAGATAAAAGATTTGGACGACTACCGCCCATGCACGAATAGCCACCAAAATAACCAGGGCCAACTAATTGCGGTAAGCCGCGTTTTTTACCATAGTCGTCATCGGCTTCATCACGTCCCATTTCAAAATGGTAGGCATGCGTAATGGAATCATAATCGTGACAACCACTAGAGCCGCAACTTGTCTTAGGACTATAAGCATTGCCCGTATTTAAAACGTGATTTCCTGCTTCATCTAATAATGGAATGGCTGGATGCATGACTGTTTTGTCATAAGCATTGACTACCTTTGGTTTTGCATTAGGCAGAGGCGTTGCCCCCATTGCTATTTGTGTAAAAAAAAGCAACATAAGTGGTAGTAAAAACCACTTATGCCGCCTAGAGATTGATTTGTCTCGCATCATAATTTCCTATATTTTTAAATGGCTAACAAGCCGAATAATTGGCTTGGTATCATAATTTTTGTTGAATTTTACCAACGCTGTGTTGGGTTTTTACAACGTCATTATTATGATGCAATTTATATGCCGTGAGTTTAATCGCAGGAAAATAAAGAAAGGCGTGAAAAAAAAGTCAAAAAAATAGGTCATATCACCCAGCTGTTTAAGTGATATAACCTAATATTAGACAAAAAATATATCGTCTAAAAAGGTGCCTAAGAAAAGGCATAGGAAAAAATTAAAAGAACATAAATAGATGGTTTGAATCTATTTGACAACTAAAATTTGTTGAATTGATCGTATGGGTTAATACTAGCCTCCTTAACTCAACCAAACCGATTATCGTATAATATTTGGGATGTTAGTCACACTAATCTCTCAGTGAAAGTAATAGCTTAAAAAGTAACTCAATTAAAAATAAACCTATATCTGTAATAAAATCTATTATATATCTTGCTTTAATTTTTTTTAAAAACATAATACTTACGATTGGTTAATTTAATAACAACCATTACTAGGATCATATTGACCATTACAACTACCACCGCCCATATTGTTAATAATAGCCATAGAGGTTTCATGACCTATTTGCATTATTTTTGAGGTTTGCGCAATTTGCCCCATAAAGCTTTTATAATCAGCATAATTTGATTGGCTTTGATATTGAGCATTTTGGGGCTGACCTTGATAATTTTGGTATTGATATTGAAAGGGTCGGTACTGCGTCACCACCAAAGGATTAAATGAAACAACCTTAAAGGTTAATTGAAACATAGGTAACATTTGAGGGGAATTTGGATTCACGGCCAATACAGGTAAATAAATTACTTGTTCTTGAGAGTAATATAAGCCTGACATACTATTGTTAGTATTGACCACAGGCTCAGCACGAACCATTTCTAATTTTAAGGGCGCGGTACTGATTAATTTAAAAACTGTTTTATATAAATCGAAACCACCTTGTTCATTTGGTATTGCAAATTTTGGAATTTCTAATAAATTAGACTCTGAAGTAAACGTTGAAATAATATTCTCATTACTCGCCGCAGGTTGGGCTTGGCATTCAGCTTTCGCGCTTTTAAATTCGCCTGATTGTCCCCATGTAAACGCACAACCTTCTTTAATGACTACGGCATTTGAAGGTGTTAATGTGCCAGTTACACTTTGTTGTGGGTTAAAGTTGATCTGATTACTTTGAACACCAAACTGCCCAAACTCAACATTAGATTGCTGACCATTTTGTTGAATTGCGTACAGTAAGTACTCATTCTGTACATTAAACTCCACCGCTAATCCTTTCTGAGAGGTACTTTGGTACGTTCCAACCCAATCGGCAAAAACAGATTGGCTGATAAGAAGGCTTAATAAGATTAAAAAACGCATGAGATTCTCCATAATAATAAAATAGTATTTGAGGCATACATTTAAAATGCAGGTCTAAATTAATAATATCTTATTTTAGAATCTATGGAAGCTTATTGGTTGATATATGTGGTATATATCGAGTGTAATGATTTTGGTCTCTAATATAAACTAATATTTTAATTAAGATAAATATCACGAATTTTTTTAAAGAGTCTTCGAAAATCATCTATAACTAAATATAACGAAGGAATTAGCTGTCAAGTTCTGATAGATTATAAACACTTTTTTTAAATAATTTAGGTGATTTTAGCTGCCATTCTTTTAATTTTTGTCTGGGAGTAAGATGATCAATATTACGCTGAGGAATATCAATATAAGGACCCAAGCAAACATTTTATTAAATATACTCTTTAAATATCAATTGGTTAAATCCATAAAATATACGAAATCGTATGCTCAACCACTTAATTATAATTTCTGAGCATCTTTTGATATTGAATCATTTGTTCTCTTTCTAAGTTCAAATGTAATTTCTCTATCATTTTTTAACGTCAAAGGAATGTCATGGTAAATAAGCTTATAAGATGTCTTTGATGGGTATCTTTTATTATGATTCATGGAAACAATATTACTTTTATCTTTTTTCCATACAATGAGTGAATCAATTAAAGGGTGATCTTTTAAAAGAAAATCAACCAATAAATTGTTAGAAACTGATTTCTTTATTGCTTCGGGTTGACCATACTTTTCACTTAAATGCACATAAAGTGACTCATAAAAATATTTTCGTTCTTCAGGTTGAAGTGAAAAAACATAAAAAGTCACATTAATTTTATACAACTTTTTTGATATTTTTGTAAAAAATAGTGTCACAGAGGTCAGCTTATCCATTATTTTTGTTTTATAAGTATAATTTCTCTTATGTGGCTGACTGTTTAAAATTTTTTCATTATAACTCGAAAGAAAACTAGATGTCCCTGCCGACATTGCCAATTGCCTATTTTTTGCTCTTCTTTTAATATCAGCAATACGCATACCAAATTCCCAACCATCAAAGCCAAATGCGAGTGGCTGAAGGGAATGCTTTTCTTTTTCTGGGCATGGTTTTTGTTGATACGTGGTTTTTCCATTTTTTATACATTTATAAACTTCTGCATAAGAAATCGTTGATAGCATGAACACCAACAAAAAACATAACAACACTTTATTTATAATCATTTTTAATTATTCACCTAAAATCTAGTTCACCAAATAATCATTATGCAGGCTATCTAAAGTAATAACCACTACCGAACATTTCCTATCTCACTACAGCCTTAAAAACCATATA
>JAGLBU010000045.1 GCA_023146575.1 Methylococcales bacterium | reverse complement strand
TAGCTAAACTTTTTTAAACCGTTGTATTCAGGATTTAAAAACATATTCCTAAAGCCCTTTCAATAAACAATTTTCAGAGGCTGCTTGTATTTTTGCATCAAAACAATCATGAATGTTTGAAAGCTGTTCAAAGCTTTTCATATTTGGTAGGTGATTTGCGCCTTGTTTCTCTAACGCTTCCATCACCTCATACACGGTTAAGGCATTAATATCCCGTGCGGGTTGAAACATTGACTCCTCTCCTGATAATTTTTTTAATTCCACAATTAATTTACAATCCATTAAAACCCCTAAACTTGACTGCACCACCGCCGTTGGTAAGGCTAATTTATGTGAAATACTGTGGGGGTCTAAGGCTTTTTTTGCTTGAATAAAATGCTGTACAATCAACTGCATCACCCGTAACGCAATGATTTTTTTTAAGCGAAAACTTAAGTTTGAAAATTTTTTATGGTATTTATAAATGTCATAATGTTGAATAAAAAATGCAATTTCACAGCCTAATAACACTAAAAGCCAGCCTATTTGCAACCAAATGAAAAATAATGGCAAGGCGGTAAAACTGCCGTAAATAGCGTTATAACTTGAAACCCCGAGTTGTAATTCTAAATAGCCCCATTGCACCGTTTGGTACAAAATACCCGTGATAACCCCTGCAATAATTCCTGCTTTAAAATGGACTTTTTGATTGGGCATAAAGATAAAAATAAAACTAAACAACGCCGACATAATCACGGTTTGCGAGCCGTTTAATAAATATAAAATTGAGGCGGTTCCTTGCTCAGGTAAATGACTATTTTCAATCAAGCCTGTTAATCGTGTGGTTACAAACACGGTGATGCTGCTGGAGGCAATTAACAATACGGGCGCTAATAACATCAGCGATAAATAATCCGTCAGTTTTTCGCTAAAAGCTCTATTTTTTTTAATTTTCCAGATGTGGTTAAATGATTGCTCAATATTACCGATGACTTGAATCACACTCCAAAATAAAACAATAATACCAATCCCTGCAATCACGCCGCCTTCGGTATTCGCCAACATATTTTCAGAAAACTTTAAAACCCGTAAAATAATAATTTCTTGCTCGGGGTTTTGTTCTAATAATTGCTGTTTTAACATGGTTTCAAAACCAAAACCTTTGGCGATCCCAAATAACATCGCAATAATCGGCACGATAGAAAGGACGGTATATAAGGTTAACGCCGAGGCGCGCAACAAACACAAATCATCTTCAAAGGCTTGTTTTGATAATAGTAATATTCGTAAACATTGAGTTTTAAAGCGCTGAAAACCTTCTAAAGATTCTTCGTCAATCAGCCACAGATCTTCTTTAAAAAATCGAATACTCTTTTTTATATTCAAGGTTTTTTTAGACTCAGTAAAGGCTCAAGAACTTTTTCAATATCCGCCGAATGAAACTCTCCCATTTGCCGATGAATAATTTCGCCTTGCGGATTAATCACCACTGTAAATGGTACAACATCCAATAAATTTCCCCATGAATGTGCCAGTTTTATCCCTGAATTTTCGGCCATCAAAAGAGGATAGTTAACCCCTGCTTTTAAACTATACGTTTTTACATCTTGCAGATTATCCAATGCAATCCCTATAAATTGAACATTTTTAGCACGGTATTGGGTTTGCAAACGAATAAAATCAGGAATTTCTTTTAAACACGGTGGACACCATGTTGCCCAAAAATTAATAATTAAAACTTTACCTTGCCACTGCGATAAATTTTGAAGTTTGCCCTCTACATCTATTAATGCAGTTTTTGAGAGTGAAAAAGTGTCAGTTTCAGGGATAGAGTTAAGTTTTTGAAAGCCAATGCCAGCACTTAATGCAAGCACTGCAAGGATTATCATGCCTATTTTTTTCATCTTACCCCTCAAGGCGTTTAATGCCAGCGATAAATTGCGGACTTTTTTGATACCCAATTACACGTTGATTGAGAAACTCTTTTTGGTTCAGCCCAAAAAATAATACCGCAGGAGGCCCCACCAAATTGAAATGTTTTAATAAGGTCTTATCATCCGTTGAATTTTTGGTGACATCCGCTCGTAATAATACAAAGTCTTTCAA
>JAGLBU010000044.1 GCA_023146575.1 Methylococcales bacterium | reverse complement strand
ATAATTTTATTTTTTTGTCCAATAATTTTTCGAACATATTGCGACCAGCCTCCAGGTGCCGCCCCTAAATCGACCACATTCATACCTGATTTAATAATTTTATCTTTTTCTTGAATTTCAATTAACTTAAAAACCGCACGAGAACGATACCCTTGTGCCTGCGCCTGTTTAACGTATTCATCGTCAAAATGTTCTTGCAACCATTGCTTACTGCTTTTGCTTCGAGCCATATTTTTGTTATAGTGCTTTATTTTTAATATTATAAGGTTATACGTGAATCCAGCGGACAAAAAAAGTTTAAAAGCTAAAGCTCATAGCTTAAAGCCTGTGGTCATGATCGGTCAATCAGGATTAAGCAAACCTGTGTTAGCTGAAATTAATTCGGCATTACTCACACATGAGTTAATTAAGATTAAAATACGCGCAGAACGTGAGCAACGAAAAAAAATGAGCGCTCAAATTTGCGTAGAAACACAAGCAGAGCTGGTTCAAACCATAGGTCAAATTACAATTATTTACAAGCCTAATCCTGATAAATAAACCGCTTCCAAGCTTTATCAAAATTGTTTTAACAAAAAATAACAATCCTAAAAATTAACTCCGCTTAGTGCTTTTAAAACAGTTAAAATACTAAGCTTTATCCTCACTCGCTCAATGACCATGCACAGTAAATATAATACGGATGATTTGAGAATTACCGCCATTAATAAGGTTATCTCACCCGATCAACTTCATAAGGACATGCCCTCAACAGAAACGGCGGCAAAAACCGTCTTAGCGGCACGTAAAAACATACAAAAAATTTTGCAAGGTGAAGATAACCGTCTATTGGTTATTGTCGGCCCCTGCTCTATTCATGATCCAAAAGCTGCACTTGAATATGCGCATCGCCTTAAAAAAATCAAAGATAAACTTGGGGATGATTTACTGATTGTGATGCGAGTTTATTTTGAAAAACCTCGTACCACCATTGGCTGGAAAGGGCTTATTAATGATCCAGATTTAAATGATAGCTTTGATATTGATAAAGGCTTGCATCTTGCGCGGCAACTCTTATTAGACTTAAATGCCTTTGGAATTCCTGCTGCCACTGAGTACCTAGACCTCATCACCCCACAATATATTGCTGATTTGATTTCATGGGGCGCGATTGGCGCACGAACCACCGAAAGCCAATGCCACCGTGAACTTTCCTCAGGTATTTCCTCCCCGATTGGGTTTAAAAATGCCACTGACGGCTCCATTAAAATTGCTATTGATGCCATTGGTGCAGCCAGAAGTCAGCATCATTTTTTATCCGTCACCAAAGCGGGACAATCGGCTATTTTTTCAACCTCAGGTAATAAAGATGTGCATATTATTTTACGTGGTGGTAACGATCAACCCAATTATGATGCCGTCAATGTTGAGCATGTTGCCAAAGGCTTAAAAAAAGCGGAACTTTCACAAAATATCATGATTGATTTTAGTCATGCCAACTCCTTAAAACAATGCCAACGCCAATTATTGGTGGCAGAGGATGTTGGCGCTCAAATAGCAGGCGGTGATAAACGTATTATGGGCGTTATGGTCGAAAGCCATCTAACCGCAGGGCGGCAAGACCAAATTGCAGGACAAGCCTTACACTACGGACAAAGCATTACTGATGCCTGCTTAGGCTGGGATGATACGGTTATATTACTCGAAAAATTAGCCACTTCCGTCCAAAAACGGCGAAGCCTCAACCTTTAAAGAGAAACTAAATATGAATATTTTTATCAATGGCGACCGCCGTGATTATGGCGAAAATACTACTGTGGCGAATATTGTTGCCGATTTAGGGTTCACCAATAAACGGATTGCAGTCGAATTAAATAAAGAAATTTTGCCCTTTAATGATTATGCGCAAAAAAATATCCAAGAAAATGACAAACTGGAAATTGTTCAAGCCATCGGTGGTGGCTCTGATGATAGTTTTACCGTCGGCTCACGCTCTTTTAAATCACGTTTATTAGTCGGCACAGGAAAATATAAAGACCTCAACGAAACACGGCTTGCGATTGAAGCCAGTGGCGCTGAAATTGTTACCGTCGCGATTCGCCGAACCAATATTGGGCAAAACCCCGATGAACCGAATTTATTAGACGTAATTTCCCCCGACAAATACACCATTTTACCCAATACCGCTGGCTGTTTTAC
>JAGLBU010000043.1 GCA_023146575.1 Methylococcales bacterium | reverse complement strand
GATCAAAAAACCTTATTCCCCGATGTTGCCGAAACCTTTGGTGCGGCTGAGTTACTGGTTAAAGACGGCTTTGAAGTGATGGTTTATACCAATGATGACCCGATTGCCGCCAAACGTTTGGAAGACATTGGCTGTGTTGCGGTGATGCCACTCGCCGCACCAATTGGTTCAGGTTTAGGTATTCGCAACCCGTATAATATTTTAACGATTGTTGAAAATGCCAATGTCCCTATTTTAGTCGATGCAGGTGTGGGTACGGCCTCTGATGCCGCCATTGCAATGGAGTTAGGATGTGATGGTGTGTTAATGAATACCGCCATTGCCGCCGCCCAAAATCCCGTGTTAATGGCATCGGCGATGAAAAAAGGTATTCAAGCAGGACGTGAGGCCTTTTTAGCAGGGCGTATGAGTCGAAAACGCTTTGCCTCCGCCTCATCCCCCATTGATGGTTTATTTTTATAAGCTGACTACTTCACAATAATGGCACTGGGGTGGCGTACTAATAAGGTGTATTTTTGCTTGTTTTTACGCACCCAGCCATGAACTTCAATTTTTTCACCCACATAATCGTCTAAATTTCTAAATAAATGCGCCGATGTTTTGGCAATTTTGATCGAAAACGTTGGACTTAGATATAAATAATCGTATTTTCGAGCCCGTTTCAGGCGTTTCACTTTTCCATGAATACGCTGCCAACCTCGATGAATACTGGAATCAAATTGATTGACCTTTTTAGGCTTATAGGCTTTTAAGCCCCAGATTCCCCGTTTTTTAGTACGCGCTAGCTGTTGGGCTTTCCATAAAGGTTTAAGGTATTTAAGATTGGGCGGATAAATATTCATCGCCGCCAAACCATTTTTCACTAATTCAACATTAATATTTTCACCTCTATCGGTAAAAACATACGCTAACTCTCGCCCATAGGCATCTTTTTTTTCAACATCGTAACGTAATTTAACCTTGGTTTTGGCTAATTTTTTAATCAACCATTTTTTAGCGGCTACCCCTCCCGCCTCAGCCACTTTATCGCGCCTTGATACTTCAGGGGTATTAATACCTAACAAACGAACTTTGGTGCCATTTTCTAAAACAAGGGTATCGCCATCAATTATTTTTTTTATGGCATGATAATTCGCCCCTGTTTGAATGGTCAGTTCCGTAGAGTCCGCCCGCTTTCGATCCGAATAATGCCGCTGCCCATTGGCATCTTCCCAATAAAAAATTTCCGCACAACTGCAAATAGGGATAATCAGTAAAAAACAATACAGTAATCGTATAAAGGGCATAGATGCTAAAGCTTTATTAATAAATACTTGCTATTATATCCTACTAATAATCAGACGGCTTATGCCTGATTTCATTTAATTTACGGCCTTACTCCTACTTCATGACCGATATTGTATTTATCAACCCAGGCGACCGAAAAACGGTTTTCCAAGCATTGGGTAAAAACATCACTGCCATCGAGCCTCCGTTTCAAATTGCCTCTTATGCCGCTTATTTACGCAATAATGGGGTAGATGTTGTTATTATTGATGCCAACGCCGAAAATATTTCACCTGATGAAACGGCACAAAAAGTTAAAGCCCTCAACCCAATATTAACCGCCGTAATTGTTTATGGTAATCAACCCTCTGCCTCTACGCAAAACATGACCATTAGCGGTAAAATTGTTGATGCGGTGAAAGAGGGAAGTGATTCCTTAGTTGTATTAGGTGGGCTTCACGCATCTGCACTCCCTCAGCAAACCTTTGAGCAAGAAAATGCAGATTTTGTGATTGAAGGCGAAGAACAAATTCCGCTCAAAGAATTAATTACTGCTTTAAAAAATAACACGCCATTCGCTGAGGTCAGCGGGCTTTGGTATAAGGAAAATAATCAAACCCACCACACTGCCAGAGCGCCTTTATTAAAAAATTTGGATGAATATTTACCGATTGCCGCGTGGGATTTATTGCCAATGGATCTCTATCGTGCGCATAACTGGCATTGCTTTGATGACATTGACAACCGTCAACCTTATGGGGCAATTTACACCAGCCTAGGCTGTCCTTATAGTTGCAGTTTTTGCTGTATTAATGCCCCCTTCGGCGGTGCAAGCTTGCGTTGCCGTAGCCCTAAATTAGTCGTCGAAGAAATCACCTT
>JAGLBU010000042.1 GCA_023146575.1 Methylococcales bacterium | reverse complement strand
GGGTAGATGGTACAGACATGGAGATACCTACTTTGGTTGATTAGAGTAATATGACGAGGAGTGGTGTTGATACGTTCGAATTCAGTAGCCTATCCAAACCCGCAAAAAACCAATTTACCCACCGAACCAAATATTCATCCACACGTTTTTGAATCACAGGCAAAGAAATCTTCCTGCGGCGTGCTTGCTCATAAAGCTGGCGAATTTTTTGGTCGCGATTAGCAATACAACGAGGCGCGGCGGCAACTACCCCTGTTATTGCCATTTGATACCCCAACCAATCAAACCCTTTTTCGATTTTACCGATAAAAGTCTTGTCGGGGTGTTGTACAAAGCCAAACTCAGCAAAAAAGCCATTAAGTTGTTTCACCGCCAAGCGTAAATGCCAACGAGTTTTAGCCAAAATAATAAAATCGTCCATGTAACGAACATAGCGCACGTTTTTGTTTGATGAAAGAGCAACATCGAGTTGATATAACTGAAACCCCGCCATCAATGGACTTAACGCGCAACCGCGACAGATTCCTTTGTCAGGGGTGAAAAAAGTACCGCCATCTTCAACGGTATAAAATAAATACTGTGCTAATAAATTCATCATTATTGGGCATTTTACATAAGTTGCTAATTGTTCTAGCAATTGGTGTTTGTTAATATTCGCGTAGTAACCTTTTATATCGGTACGACAAACATAGTGATAGTCACTAACGCATCTCGCGCCGTCCACATTACCACCGTACTGCCGTCTACTTTAGACCATTTTTGCATCGGCATAAACTGATATTGGTTGTTTGCTAATTGGGTATGCAACAAGTCAACTTCAACATCGTAGTGAGCGCGAAGATGCCAGATATCAGCATTAGGTGGCGCATTTAGATGTTGCTGGCATACCCAAAGCCATGCGGTGTTTATGTTTGTACGGTTTATCAAGTCCATTATATTGAATAATACAGATACTTTTTATAAATAAAAACCCTTATTTTGATGGCTACTTCACAAAAATACGAATCTCTACGGGTGCTGGTTCTCGTATCAAAGGTGTCAGAGTTTGATGGTATTGAGTCCCTTTAGGATTTTATTCCCCGTCGTTTGTGGTGTAGAATAAGTATATAAGCAAATACAGATGTATAAGTTAGAATGTTACACTATTGATATATGTCCCTTTTTAAGGTGGTGGTCGATTTACCTGAATACTATATTACGAATGTCAATAAAATCATGGGGATTTTAGTTTTAATGGTCAGCTCAAAAACCTAAGCAAAAAAAGCCATATTAATCAGATAAGAAAGCATTAAATAGAGGAGCGATATTCCCAAGCCAAAAATAAAAGACTCTGATAACGCCTTTCGAAAAATATGCCCGACTGCCAGCCAATGCCATAGCACGAGTAAAGTATAAACAAATATCACGACTAAATAAAAAGAAGATTTCTCTGGCATCGGCGTATTAAGCGATGCTATGGCAGGAAAAGCGCACAAACTAATCACCACATCCACGCCTAATAAAGCAATAAAGGTTTGCGAATAACGCGCTAATTTTTTATGCCACGATAAAAGAACTCGACAAAAAACAACAATCAAGATCATTTCTACCGCAATATGCAACAATGCTTGCGTCCATGAACTCGACATAAAGAACATTAAAAAACTGATAACAATATACGAAAAAATAACCTGTAATTGTAAAAAAGGCGATATTGGAATATCTTCGGGCGACTTTTTAAACAGTGCCAGTTCATAAAAAAACTTTAATAATTCAAACATGAGCCTATTCCGCTAACGCTAATTGTTCTTCCGCATGCACCCAGTCTTCCTCTGCCTGCAATAAGGATTGATCTATGGTGTCTTTTTGCGCTAACAAGGTTTTTAATTGTTGTTTTTCATTCTCATCATACAAGGTTGGGTTTGCCAATAATTGCTTTAAATCATCTTGCTGTTGTTGATAACCTTCTATAGCCTTTTCAGATTTTTTAACCGCATCTGTTAAAGGTTTTAAGCGTTTTCGGCGCATGGCTTCTTGTTGACGTAGCTCTTTACGCGACAGTGAGTTCGTGGCTTTTTCAACCACAACCGTATTCGCTTTATTATTATTTTCTTTGGCTTTTTTCTGTGCCGCCAGCCATAACCTATAATCGTCTAAATCCCCATCAAATGGCTGTAATTTTCCATCAGCGACCAATAAAAATTGATCGGTGACCGAGCGTAATAAATGCCGATCATGCGATACCACTACCATTGCGCCTTGATAGTCTTGCAAAGCCACACTTAAGGCATGGCGCATTTCCAAATCTAAATGGTTGGTCGGCTCATCTAATAATAATAAATTGGGATTTTGATACACTAATAACGCTAATACTAAACGCGCTTTTTCACCGCCTGAAAAAGGCTCGACTTTATCCAACACTTTATCGCCTTTAAAATCAAAGCCGCCTAAAAAATTTCGCAATTCTTTTTCAGTGGTTTGTTTGTCTAATTGCTGTAAATGCCATAGTGGACTTTCATCTAAATGCAGTTGCTCTAATTGATGTTGGGCAAAATAGCCAATTTTTAGATGTTCTGAATCCAGTAATTGCCCACCTAATAAAGGCGCATCTCCTGCCAATACTTTAATCAAGGTTGATTTTCCAGCGCCATTTGACCCTAATAAACCTAAGCGATCCCCAGGGGCAATAGATAAGGAAATATTATTTAAAATAATCGTTTTATCATAACCTAACGTTGCTTTTTCAATTTTTAACAAAGGATTTGGTAGTTTTTCAGGGGTTGGAAACGAAAAAGTAAACGGTGAATCCACATGGGCTTGAGCGATTATTTCCATTTTTTCCAGTGATTTCACCCGACTTTGCGCTTGTTTCGCTTTGCTGGCTTTGGCTTTAAAACGGGTGATAAAACTTTGAATATGAACAATTTCACGCTGTTGTTTTTCATAAGCCGATTGTTGTTGGGCTAATTTTTCCGCACGCATTCTTTCAAAGGCAGAATAGTTACCACTGTAAATAGTCGCTTGTTTCTGTTCAATATGGACGATATTGGTGGTAATTGTGTCTAAAAAATCCCGATCATGCGAGACTAATAATAACGTGCCTGTGTATTTTAATAGCCAATCTTGTAGCCAAATAACCGTGTCTAAATCCAAATGGTTGGTTGGCTCATCAAGTAATAAAATATCCGAGCGACACATTAAGGCTTGGGCTAAATTTAAACGCATACGCCAACCGCCTGAAAAAGAATTGACCGCATTTTGTTGTTGCGCTTTCGTAAAACCTAAGCCACTCATCAGCCTTGAGGCTCTAATTTCAGCGGTATAACCTTCAATATGTCCTAAGGATTCATGAATTTTAGCCTGCTCCAAGCCATTATCAGCTTGTTCTGCGAGTCTTAATTTTTGTTGTAATTGCCGCAATTCATTATCGCCATCGGTAACATAATCCAATGCGGTTGAGGTCAGTGCAGGGGTTTCTTGCGCAACGTGAGCGACTTCTAAATTGAGCGGTAATTCAAAATCACCTTCATCAATCTGTAATTCGCCTCGGATCATCGCAAATAAGCTGGATTTCCCCACACCATTTGCGCCCGTCAAGCCAACACGCTGACCTTTATGAATGGTAAAGGTGGTTTCTGAGAATAAAACCTGCGTTCCGCGACGCAAACTAACTTTTTTAAAATTTAACATAGGTGATGAATAGCAGGTGAAATACCGTTAAAATACCGATATGGAAAAAAAATCTAACAAACCCTTAAACCCTGTTTTTAAACCGCAAGACCGTTATTACGTGAACGAAAAAGGCTGGTGGTTTTATACCATTGATCACATCAAAGGCCCTTATAAAACCAAAGGATTGTGTGTTGATGCGTGTCGAACCTATATTCAAACACGCGATGGGGTCTTAACTTAAGCGCTCAATCATTTTTTCGGCTTGTTCGGCAAATTTTTCTAAATTTCCTGATTTAAGACGTTCCACAGGAATAATAATGGCACTGTCTAACTCAACGTAAATATACACCGCTTGTTTTGCATATTCCACTCGAACCATGTCTTCCCATAAATATTTATGTTTATTATCCCCTGGGGTTTTATTTAATAAATGCTCTTGGGTAATCACCAATTTATGATCGCCTAAAATTTCTTTACGTTCTTCCTCACCATAACTTTCTAAAATTTGGCGACGCATGTCCATTTTTATAATATAAGGTGATACTAGCCCCCAGCCCACCGCAATCACGGTAACGTATAAAGAGGTGGTTAGATCGTTATAATACATGTAATAAAACATCGCAATAAATAACATGACCGCAGGCACAAATAATCGGTTTTTGCGTAACGCCGCTTGAATGGTTTCATTGCTTTTCAAACGCATTTCGTTAAAATCGGTTAAATCATCTTCGCGTAATTCATATTCTATTTCAAACATATTATTCTTTTTTTAAGTTAAGGATTGTCCAAATTATGACCTGCATAAACAATGAGGCCAAATAATTATGTAGGTTCATTATAAACGTAGTTTTCATATACGCTGTGGTTTAAATGGGATTGGTGCTAAAAGTTGAATTGATTAATTAACTATTGTGTAGCATGATGCTATTTTAAAAAAAAGAATATCGAGAAAAACGATGCGAAAATATACCTTTATTCTGTTTGCGCTGTTCCTGCAAACCGCTGTTATAGCAGACGAAATTAAACTGCCCGATATTAAAGAAGGCTTATGGGAAATCACCTCTGTCGCCGAGATGGTCGGCTTTCCTGTTAAACTTCCGCCAATGAGTTCGCGTACCACAGAATGTTTAAGCAAACAAAAAGGATTAGACCCTAAAACCTTACTAAAGGATCAAAATTGCACCCTGAGCGACTTAAGCATTGTATCCGACACAGCCACATGGAATATGAGTTGTAATATGCAAAACATTACCATGACTGGCAATGGCTCACTTCAATATCAATATGAAACCTTTAAAGGCTTTTTTAATATGTCCCTAGAAGGTGAATCTGGCGCAATGCAAATCATGACCACCCTCAAAGGTCGCTATATAGATAGTTGCCAATAATTTAACTTTTACACCTTAATTTATGTCTTCAGCACACGCCATTGCTTCACGGATTTTTCGCCAACAAATCCTTACCATGTCCCACTATAAAGTAGCGGATGCCTCTAACTTGATTAAACTTGATGCGATGGAAAATCCTTATACGTTACCTGAAGCGTTGGTTCAAAAATGGCTAGCATCCTTACAAAATTGCCCATTAAACCGTTATCCAGATCCGAAAGCGAAAAAATTAGCCGCTATTCTTAAAAAAACCAATGCCATCCCAGAAGGCTCTGAAATATTATTAGGCAATGGCTCAGATGAAATTATTCAACTGCTGTTAATGGCCTTACCTAATAACGCCTGCGTGTTAGCGCCTGAGCCAAGTTTTGTCATGTATCGACAAATCAGCTTAAGCTTAGGGCTTGATTATCACAGTATTCCATTGAATGAAGATTTTTCATTAAATATGGAAAAAATGCTCAATGCGATAAAAACCCATCAGCCTGCGGTTATTTTTTTAGCGTATCCCAATAATCCGACTGGTAATTTATTTAACCCCGATGATATTGAAAAAATCATTCAAACTTCAACGGGGCTGGTGATTATAGACGAAGCTTATGCACCGTTTGCAGAAGCCAGCTTAATGGATTCACTGCCTAATTATGACAACTTGTTAGTCATGCGCACCTTATCAAAACTCGGGTTAGCAGGATTGCGTTTAGGCTTTATTGCAGGCGCTCCTGACATTATTCAACAACTTGATAAAATTCGCCTGCCTTATAATATCAACGTTTTAACCCAAGAAACCGCCTGCTTTGCTCTGGATCATTATTCCGTATTTGAACAACAAACCCACGAAATTTGTCAGCAACGACAGTTTGTTTTAGCACAGCTCAATGCATTTAACACCCTTTGTGTGTATCCCAGTGCCGCTAATTTTATTATTTTTAAAACCCCCGAAAATACCGCCCATCAAATTTTTTTAGACCTAAAAACACATGGTATTTTAATTAAAAACTTATCCCCACAACAAGGCTTACTCACCGATTGTCTAAGAGTTACGATTGGCACACCTGACGAAAACCAATTGTTTTTAAAAGCCCTTGGAAAAATTTTACTCGAAGACTTTTAATTTTGAAATAGATTGTTCTTTACAATCAATACCCGCCTTTTTTAAAGCAGTTCTCATGCACTGCATTTGTTGATCGGTTTGCTCAATATGATCGAGCATTCGGTTAAGCGCCTCGACAATCGGATCAGGCATATTTGCAGTTTCACCGTAAGCCTCAAAACCAATTTTAGTGGCGGTTTTTTCCCGAAGGGTTTTCGCTTTGCGGATACGACCTGGAATCCCTGTCACCGTCGCTCCAGCAGGGACGGCTTTGACTACCACAGCATTCGAGCCAACACGGGCATTTTCCCCCACCTCAATCGGGCCTAATACTTTAGCACCTGCTCCCACCACCACCCCATTGCCTAGGGTTGGGTGACGTTTACCCTTTTGCCAGCTGGTTCCGCCTAAAGTCACACCATGATAAAGCGTACAATCATCGCCAATAATGGCTGTTTCACCAATTACAACCCCCATGCCGTGGTCGATAAAAAAACGTTGACCAATTTTAGCCGCAGGATGAATTTCAATCCCTGTCATCCAGCGCGAGCAATGTGCTATAAATCGCGCCATCCATTTAAAATTAGCTTGCCATATTTTATGACTGACTCGATGAATTAACACGGCATGAAAGCCTGGGTAACAGGTACATACTTCAAAAACCGACTGCGCTGCTGGGTCTCGCTCAAAAACACACGAAATTTCTGATTTCAACCGCTTTAACATTGTTATTTGCCTTTATTGTGATCTTGAGAAAAACGTAAAATACCGCGTAAA
Source organism: Methylococcales bacterium (assembly GCA_023146575.1). Taxonomy (GTDB): domain Bacteria; phylum Pseudomonadota; class Gammaproteobacteria; order Methylococcales; family Methylomonadaceae; genus WTBX01. Next base: position 5,694 of record JAGLBU010000042.1, on the reverse strand, counting down.
ATATCCAATTCTTTGGTGTCTAATTGCACTCGGTTATAAATTCGACGCAATCGGCGCATCATTGAACGCGATTTACTCGGGTGTAAAAACCCAATATCGGCCAAGGTTTGTTGTAAATGTTGATAAAATAATTCCATTTTTTCGGCAGTGGCGAATGATCGGTCGTCTTGATCGCCAATACTGGTTTGAGAAGGCATCTCGCCAGCGGCGACAAATAATTCATAACACACCACTTGCACTGCCGCCGCCAAATTTAAAGAGCTGTATGTTTCATTACATGGAATTCGCAATAGATAATGACACAAATCCAATTCATGGTTCTTAAGCCCTGAATTTTCACGTCCAAAAATTAATGCAATGGGTTTTTCTTGAGACTGTTGGGCGCATTTTTCAGCATTTTCTCGGGGGGTTAACTCAGGCCAACTGATGGTTCTCGCTCTAGCACTGCAACCGATCACTAATTGACAATCATGAATGGCAGAGGCTAAATCGGTATAAATTTCAGCATTTGCCAACACATCATCTGCGCCCGATGCTCTGGCGGTTGCATCTGCATTCGGAAAATTTTTAGGGGTTACTAATCGTAATTGTGCCAACGACATATTTTTCATCGCCCGCGCAACCCCGCCAATATTCCCTGCATGTGAGGTTTCAACAAGGATGATTTTAATATTATTTAACAAAGAAAGCCGCTCATTAAAAAAAAGAACGAATTTTAACAAAATCTTTGTTACTCTACTGATATTTATAACTTCCCACCCCTTTAACACTTATGACCCCCATGCTCACCATCGCTATTAAAGCGGCACGAAATGCAGGCGACATCATTCAGCAAGCCTCAGATAATATTAGCAAACTAACGATTAATATTAAAACCAAAAATGACTATGTCACTGAAGTCGATCAAATAGCAGAGCGTGAAATTATTAATGTGATTCGCACCTCTTACCCAGAACATGCAATTTTAGCTGAAGAAACAGGAAAACAAGCAGGCAATGATTATATCTGGATTATTGACCCTTTAGATGGCACGACTAATTTTTTACACGGCTTCCCGATGTATGCTATTTCCATTGCCTTGCAACATAAAAATAAATTAGTCTTAGCGGTGGTTTATGACCCTGTACGAGATGAGTTGTTTACCGCAGAACGCGGTGGTGGTGCGATGTTAAATAATCGAAAAATACGAGTCACGCAACCTAATAGTTTAAAAGGGACGTTGCTAGGAACAGGCTTTCCGTTTAAATCAAAGCAAAATTTAGACGCTTATTTAGGCATGTTTTCAGCGTTAGTAGGTGATACCGCAGGTATTCGCCGTGCAGGGGCGGCGGCATTGGATTTAGCCTATGTTGCCGCAGGACGGTTAGATGGCTTTTGGGAAATTGGTTTGCAACCGTGGGATATGGCGGCTGGAATATTGCTAATTCAAGAAGCGGGTGGCGTATCAACCGATTTTTCATTCAAAGATCATTACCTTAGCTCAGGAAATTTAATTTCAGCCAGCCCAAAAATACATCAAGCTATGTATAAAGCCATTGAGCCACATGTGACGGATAATTTAAAATAACACTCATAAAATACGTGGAATGTGTCTAATTTTAAACAGCGTATTAAACACATTCCTTGCTGTATTGATGTATTGATTAGGGTTTTTTATCGGTTTTAAACTCTTCAATCCAGTGCAGAATTCGAACCAGTATTTTCTGAAATTCTCTCGAATCAACAGGTTTGGTAAGATAGGTGGTACAACCTGCAATAATGCCTTCTACTTCATCAAGTGGCGAGTCTTTTGATGACAACATGATAATCGGCAATTTCGACATCCCGTCTATTTTACGAATTTCCCCACAGGTTTCAAACCCATCAATCCCAGGCATTACCACATCTAAAAAGACAAAATCATAAGTTGTTTGACGCATTTTTTCCAACGCTTCATTGCCTGTAAACGCATCGTCTATCTCAAGCGAAATTCCTGATTTTTCCAATTCTGTTTTTAAAATTTCATGCATAATTTCGCAATCATCAATTAATAAAACACGGTAATGGGTTAAACGTTCTACGCGTGTATAGTTGTTTGAAACAATCATTTCATCGGCATCCGCAAATGATTTCAAGATTCTCAAAACCACATTTGCATATTCGACTGTTTCTGTCTTCGTCGTCGGCATGACCACTGAAGAACGAGCATTTACTTTTAAACTGTTTTCAATCGCTTCAAAATTAGCGGTTTCAGCATCCACAAACAAAAAATCATAATATTTATCATTAATTTTTTGAATCGCAAAGGTATCATCTAACGCAAAATCAATATTAAGCGGAATATCTGATTTTAATAATTCATCACGCAAGAGTTGACGATTACCTTCATCTTCATCGACCACTAAAATATCATATTGCCCACCGACATTAATGCTGTCATTTTCAGCCGATAATTGTTTTTCACACGGCGGTTTGTCTGCATCATTACAAGCAAGCGCCACAAAATCCAGCACCTTTAACACACGGCTCAATAATAAAACTTCTTGAATATGATATTCATAACCTTCAACAGGTGATTTTCCAGCGGTCACCACAGGTAAAGAACCATATTTTTTCTGGTAACGTTCGAGTTTTTTAAACGCCGATTCTGCCGCAGTTTTAACAATTAAAAGATCGATATTAGGCTCAACCATAAGATCTTTTAAATGATACGTTCGATCACGTTCCAATCCTGCGCCAAATATCCACCTAAATTTTTCTTGTTCATGAAGCGAAAAACCAATAATTCCTACATTAATATTTATAGACATAATTTAAAATTTTCTGAAACCCCTAATAACAGTAGTCTTAATCATAGCACAGCACCCTTATAAAATGCAGGCAGATAAACCTATGTTTTTAGCCTCATAAAAGCGATAAGTGAACAACTTAAATACACACACCGTTTTGGCATAATCATGATAGAAATAACTTTTTGCTATTTCTTAATCCTGATCGACAAATTTCATAAATTTTTTCCACATCTTAAGGTAAACTAAGCCACTAAAAAAAATCTCAGATACGATGAAAATTGGTTCGCATACGCTTAAAAATAAACTCATCCTTGCGCCGATGGCAGGCATTACGGATCTCCCCTTTCGAAACCTATGTCGCCATTATGGTGCAGGACTTGCGATCTCAGAAATGGTGGCGTCAAACCCTGCCTTAAGACACCATAGACGGACACAGCTAAAAATGAATCATCAGGGTGAAAATGGCTTACGGTCAATACAAATTTTAGGCACTGATCCTTTAATTATGGCGAAAGCGGCTTATTTTAATCAGCAACAAGGGGCGGATATTATTGATATAAATATGGGCTGTCCTGCAAAAAAGGTTTGCGCAGTCGCCGCAGGTTCCGCGTTGCTTAAAAATGAAACCTTAGTCGCTGATATTTTAGAAACCGTTGTTAAAGCGGTACAAATTCCTGTGACTCTAAAAATTCGTACAGGTTGGGATAAAGATCATAAAAATGCGATCGCCATTGCTAAAATTGCCGAAAACAGTGGAATTTCAGCCCTTACTATTCATGGACGTACCCGCGCGTGTAAATTTAATGGCATAGCTGAATACGACACTATCAAAAATGTCAAACAACAGGTTAAGATCCCCATTATTGCCAATGGTGATATTACCACCCCCGAACAAGCAGCCTTTGTTTTACACTATACTAAAGCCGATGCCATTATGATTGGTCGTGGCGCACAAGGACAGCCGTGGATTTTCAACCAATTCCAGCAATATTTAGACGGAAAAAAAGTTTCAATTCCTACAACTACACATATTTATCAAACCATTGTTGAGCATCTTCAACAACTCACCCAGTTTTATGGTGAAACCACAGGCGTTCGCATCGCCCGTAAACATCTTAAGTGGTATTTTGAACGCTTAAAATTGCCACATAACCCCACACTCTATCAAGCAACCAGCGCTCAGCAACAACAAACTTTATTACAACATTCTTTTAACGTTTTTTTAAATTGATTTTGCCTAATGAATGATTCTCAAAAACCAACTCAAGCGACACAGTACCCACCGCCTGTTCCACTTTCAGAGCTTGTAGAGCAGGCGGTTGAACATTATTTTTCACAATTACAAGGACACGATATTTCAAACCTTTACTCACTAATTATGACCGAGGTTGAAAGACCCCTCATTGCCACCGTACTCAAGCATTCTGGCTACAACCAAAGTAAAGCGTCAAAAATGTTAGGTGTCAGCCGTAGTACCTTGCGAAAAAAAATAGAATTTCACCAACTTTTCTAACATCCACTTAGCCCTAGAGGTTTATATGACTAAAAAAATTACCCGCGCACTTATTAGTGTGTCCGATAAAACAGGCATTGTTGCCTTCGCCTCTGATTTACGCCAACTTGGGATTGAAATTTTATCCACAGGCGGTACGGCAAAATTATTAGCTAAAAATAAAATTAAAGTTACCGAAGTGTCCGATTACACAGGCTTTCCTGAAATGATGGAAGGACGTTTAAAAACGTTGCATCCAAAAGTACATGGTGGAATTTTAGGTCGGCGTGGTATTGATGATGACGTAATGCGTGAAAATGACATGTTAGCCATTGATTTGGTCGTGGTTAATTTATACCCTTTTCAAAAAACCATCGAAGACCCTAAGGTAACCTTAGAAACCGCGATTGAAAATATTGATATTGGCGGCCCTACCATGATTCGAGCGGCGGCAAAAAATTATAAAGATGTGGCAGTAGTAGTCAACAGTGATGATTACCCAAAAGTATTAATCGAACTTATCACCCATGACACCAGCTTAAGCGAAGACACCCGTTTTAATTTAGCCACCAAAAGCTTTGAACATACTTCAAGTTATGATGCCATCATTGCAGGCTACTTAAATAAAACCCAAAACAGTGGGGGGTTTCCTCATACTTTAAACCTACAATTTCAGCATCGCCAAAGTTTACGATATGGTGAAAATCCCCATCAAAATGCGGCTTTTTATCAAGACCACACTCCTGAGCAAGGTACGATTAGTTCGGCAGAACAGTTACAAGGCAAAGCCCTCTCTTATAATAATATTGCCGATGCCGATGCCGCACTTGAATGTGTTAAATCACTCTCAGATAAACCTGCGTGTGTGATTGTAAAACACGCTAACCCCTGTGGTGTCGCACAAGCTAAGACTTTATTTGATGCCTATGATTTAGCCTATATGACCGACCCTACCTCAGCCTTTGGCGGTATTATTGCGTTCAATCAAGAATTAGATGATAAAACCGCTGAGGAAATTTTACAACGTCAATTTGTAGAAGTCGTCATTGCACCCTCTATCAGCGAATCTGCGCAAAAATTGCTCACCATAAAAAAGAATATTCGAGTGCTGGTTGCAGGAAAATGGACTAAAAAACCTGCCGCCGCGTTAGATTTTAAACGGGTTGCAGGTGGGTTATTGGTGCAAGACCAAGATCAAGGACATCTCACAAGTGATAAATTAACCACTGTCAGTAAACGTAAACCTTCAGCGCAAGAATTAGTCGATCTATTGTTTGCATGGAAAGTAGGGAAGTTTGTAAAATCCAACGCGATTGTTTATTGTAAAAATAATCAAACCATTGGCGTGGGTGCAGGTCAAATGAGCCGTGTTTATTCCGCTAAAATTGCAGGCATAAAAGCCTCAGATGAAAAGCTACAAGTTGAGGGTTC
>JAGLBU010000041.1 GCA_023146575.1 Methylococcales bacterium | reverse complement strand
GCCGCTGATGAGCATAATATTGCGATGGTATTCACGGGTATGCGCCATTTTAGACATTAAAAAACGATACGGTGGAAGCTAGGGTGAGATACCTTCATTGTCTAATAATTTTTTAATAAGAAAATACCTGTTAATGAGGACGTAGATAACTACGTCCTTTAGGGTTTATGCGGAAAGTATCAAAGAAGATATTTTTTCATTAAATGTCCCTGATGATTTTCAAGCGAAAGCGTATTAAAGCTTTTGAGTCATAAGACTTATCCATAAAGGCGCTAATATATTTTCACAAAAGTCGATAAATTCGGTCGAAAAAAGGGCGCTGATATTTTCGGTTTGTCCGTATAATCGCTGAAATTCTATTTCATAATCGGTTTCTAAGCTGAGTTTTAATTTATCAATCGCAATGGCTAATGCAGGTTTTTGGGCGCGAGTACTGGTACTTAATTTATACACTTGTTTCACGTATTCTAAGGCAATATCCACCCACAATGTACGAGGGTCTTCTTGTCCCTGATTGTAAAATTGTATAAACATGGCTAAAATTTCAGGGCTTTGATGACTGGCGGTTAAGGTCAGTATTTCATCTTTACTCACTATATAGGTATTTTGCGGTTCAGATTGGTTGATAAGACAATGATGTAACCATGCTAAGACTAAATCTTTGCCTTTTAATTTGGCATAACGATAAAATAAACTGCCGTGTTGGTAGCGATTGTAGAGTTTTCCTACCACTCGAATTGAGCCAATAGCCACCTCAATGGCTTTATTGTCTAAGGCCTCCCCTAAATTCAATTCCTGTATTTGATGGATGAATTTTTCAACGCCCTCTTGTTGTTGTTGAAATTCCACTTCGCCTACCGTTCCTGATAACCAACGTCCCTGTGCTTGTAATTTTTTTAGGCTAAAAGATTGTTGAGTTAATAAAGATTCAATCCACTCGTGAGTGATGTGATAATTTTCTAGGTTCGATAAAGCAAAAGGCTCATGGGCTTCAACGGGATCAGCTAACGCGTGTAAGCGCACGTCTAATTGCATTTGCATAAAATAGCGTTGAGGATGACGATAAAATTTTTGCAAAGTGGTTAATTCTAAGGTTGAATATTCATCGCTTTTAATTGGGGTTTGCCACCATGTTTTAAGTGGAGCGGCTGTTTTAGAAAGTGTTATTGCGGTTTCAAAGTCTTTTGTATCATAACTAAATAACCTTGCATCCAAATTATTAAAATACCGAATACTAAAAGACTGTAACGGATGTTTGATTAATAAATCGTCTAATTGATAATCCCGTTGCATGACTTCTTGTAATTCACTAATAATCACTGATGGCGGAATGCTATTATTTTGTGCTTGTGATTGACCGATATAGCTTAAAATAAAACAGTCTTCGGTATTCATGAGGCAATTTAAAAACTGTTGACGCTGATCTTTACGGCTGGAAAAGTCCCCTAGCTTAAATGCTAAGGCGGATAAGTCAAATGCCGATTTTTGGTCAATAGTTGGAAAAATACCTTCATCTAACCCTAAAATAACGGTTACTTTAAAAGCAATACCGTGCATATTTTTAATAGAAGCAAAGTTTAAATTTTCATGTAACAGCCCATGTGTGCTATCAGTTTCACCCATAAAATCTGTAAGCCATTCAACAATAGCATTAAATTCAATTGTTTGCAGTGGTTCAATATTTAAAGCGGTGGGAAATTGCTCAAATACGTTATAAATTTTTTGTGCCTCCTCATCATCACTAAACAATAATTTTGCGTAAACATAAAAAAATTGACCCCATTCTTGAAAGTTTTTA
>JAGLBU010000040.1 GCA_023146575.1 Methylococcales bacterium | reverse complement strand
AAAGCCTGTGCTGAACCGCCTTCTATGACAGGATAAGGTAAAATATCATCCACAAAATTTTCATCACTTCCAATCGCATAGCCCATTAATAAGCGTTCCATTGTGGCTTGCCAGCTGTTTTGTGTTAAAGGTGGTAGTCCTAATTGGTGTTTGTGTTGTGAGGATTTTGCCCAGCGGACGTTGGTCTCTTTAAGCCAGTGTTTGATAGAGGTTAAATCGGTTTCGGATAAATCAAATGATGGAAAAACGCTAGAAGACTCTAATAAATCTAATGTTTCTTGCCATTCAAAACGTTGATTAATTAGCTGTAAAAATTGAAAAAAACGTTTAAAAACACTGTTATTATTTGTTGAAGGCAGGCTGTGTGGAATGGTGTCAAAAACCGCTGAAATAAAAGGACTATAGGTTTGTATATTAGGGGCGAGTACGCCAATATCACGCCAATTTAAACTTGGGTCTTTTTCCATACAATCGAGTAGCTGGTTTTTAATACACTCAAGTTCTCTTACGTTGGAATGACAGGAATTAATGATAATTGAGCCATCGCGGTTGAGATTTGTTTGCGGGGCTGTACCCTGAATAATATCGGCTTGTAATTGATTAAGGTTAGAGAAATGAGGCTTTTTTTGTGGCAAAATAGCATCAAATACAAACGGTACCTTGTCCAATAATAATTGCTGAAATTCTTGCCCCTGTTGCTCTAAACTGTTGCTGAGGGTATGTGTATTGGCAGTTTGTAAGCCTTTAATACGTGAAATGGGGGTTTGAAAATAAAAATGAATCTCACAGTGGTTTGAAAGCGCGGTTAAATAGGCTAAGGGTTGTGTTGCTAAATGACTAAATCCAAATACAAATATGCGCTCTGGAAGTTTATATTGAAAGCTTTCTCTTGGGCTGTTTTCAAGTTGCTTGATAATAGATTGCCAAGGATTAAAAAAAATGGACGGGTTACAATGTTTAATTAATCCACGCCATAAATGCGATTGCCATTTTTCTGACGGCTGAAGGGTGACATAAAGCCCTTGTTGCCATGCATTGAAAAATTCGGGTCTAAAACAACTATAGTCGGCAAAAAGGCGGGTAATTTTATTGGCTAATTGATAACGCTTTAAGGCGCGATTATCCCCTTGTAAATAGTTTTTTAACGGTATTAAATCGGGCGCATCTAGCTGGTGTAATTGTGCTTCTATTTGCCATAAGATACTATCATGATCGAAAAGGGTTGGTTTAAAATCAGGGTGTATTTTTTTGGAAAACGTTTTAAAAAAAGCATCCGATAATAAAAATTGATAATGCGCCCAAAGATTAATTGAGGAGGCTATTTTTTGTGAAAGCCACGGCTCTAATAACGGGGTTTGAATTAAAAAAACCTCTTTTTCAAAACAATTTTTTAACGGTTGGCTGGCAATTATATCGCTTAAATTATGCGCTAAAGCGTTGGTATTTGGCGCGTGATGGAGTACAAACATAGGCTGTTTTTGATAAAGGGGTTTGTATTGGCAGGTTCAAAACAAATAAATTGTGCTTACTATCCACTAAAATAAAGAACCTTATCTTCAATAAGCCACACTATTATACTCAAATTTTATGACTGACGATTTCTACGCGCCTGAGGATTTTGAGGTCACCTCGTTAAAAATCCCCCCGCATTCAATTCAAGCTGAGCAGTCTGTCCTTGGTGGCTTAATGTTGGACAATGAGGCGTGGGATAAAATAGCTGATAAATTAATTGAAGCAGATTTTTACCGTAAAGATCACCGACTTATTTTTAGAACCATTGCACGGTTAGCGCAAAAACAGGACCCTTTTGATGTTATTACCTTATCTGAATTGCTGGAAAGCACGCATGAATTAGCGCAAGTGGGTGGTTTAGCTTATCTTGGTATGATGCTAAAAGATACACCAAGTGCGGCAAATATAGTCGCCTATGCCACGATTGTCCATGATCGCTCGATTTTACGCCAATTAATTAAAGTCGGAACCGATATTGCTGATTCGGCTTTTAGTCCAGAAGGTAAAGAAACCTCAGAATTATTAGAAAATGCCGAACGTACGGTTTTTAAAATTGCCGAACAACGCCAAACAGGAAAAGAGGATTTTTTACCCATTAAAACCTTATTAGCAACGGCAGTCGAAAAAATTGAAGTTTTATATGAACAAGAAGGCTCTATTACAGGGGCTGCCACAGGTTTTACCGATTTTGATGAAAAAACCTTAGGTTTACAGCAAGGGGATTTAATTATTGTCGCAGGTCGCCCCTCAATGGGAAAAACCACTATTGCGATGAATATGGCTGAAAATATTGCGGTGCATGGTGATAAACCTGTGGCGATTTTTAGTATGGAAATGCCAGGGGATGCGCTTGCGATGCGAATGATGTCATCCTTAGGTGGAATTGAGCATCATAAAATTAGGACGGGGAAATTAGGGGAAGAAGATTGGCCCCGTTTAACCTCAGTGCTGAATATTTTGGCGGATAAAAAATTATTTATTGATGATACGCCTGCATTAACGCCGACCGAAGTTCGTTCTCGCTCACGGCGTTTAGCGCGTGACCACGGTCCATTAGGCTTAATTGTATTGGATTATATACAATTGATGCAATCGCCGAGCAGTGGTGAAAATCGGGTGCAACAAATTTCAGATATTTCACGAGGGCTGAAGGCTTTAGCCAAAGAAATGAATGTCCCCGTGGTAGCCTTGTCACAACTCAACCGTAATCTAGAACAACGTCCAGATAAGCGCCCGATCATGTCAGATTTACGTGAAAGTGGTGCGATTGAGCAGGATGCGGATTTAATTGTATTTGTTTATCGTGATGAAGTTTATAACGAGGATAGCCCTGATAAAGGTATTGCCGAAATTATTATTGGCAAACAACGTAATGGGCCTTTAGGGGTAACGCGATTAACGTTTGAAGGTCAATATACAAAATTTAGTAATTATGCGGGCAATCCTTATGGAGATGAAAATAACGAATGAAACCAATAACCTATGCAACTATTGATCTGTTGGCATTACAACATAATTTAGAGGTAGCGCGTGCCTTTGCAAAGGACTCAGCAATTATTGCGGTGATTAAAGCTAATGCGTATGGGCATGGTTTATTAACCATTGCCAAAGCCTTAAATAAGGTGGATGCGTTTGCGGTAGCGCGAATTGATGAAGCGCTTTTATTACGTAAAGCAGGCTTTAAACAACGCTTGATTCTTTTAGAAGGGTTTGCTAATGACATGGAATTAGAAGCGTGTCGAAAACATCGTTTAGAACTTGTGATTCATTGTATTGAACAAATCCATGTACTAGAGCAACAGCCACCGTTAAAAAATGGTGTATTGTGGTTAAAAATTGATAGCGGGATGAATCGCTTAGGGTTTGATAGTAAAGACTTTTCGGTTATTTACCCACGACTTAAAGCCTGTTTAGAACGAAATGCTGAGATTAATTTTATGACGCATTTGGCCAATGCAGATAATCCTGATGATGCTAAAACCTTAGAGCAAATATTTTTATTTCAAGAGACGATTAAACCTTACAACAACGTTTGTAGTATTGCCAACTCTGCGGCATTGTTGACCCGAAAAGAGGCCTTAAAAGACTGGGTACGACCGGGGTTAATGTTATATGGAATCTCGCCTTTAATTGGAAAAACCGCGGCAGAACTTACCTTAAAGCCTGTGATGAGTCTTTATTCTCAATTAATTGCGATCAAAGAATTAGCCGCTGGAGAATCCGTAGGCTATGGTGGTAGTTGGATTGCCTCTAAAAATCTACGCTTAGGTATCGTGGCAATTGGTTATGGTGATGGTTATCCGCGCCATGCGAAAGTGGGAACACCTGTGTTGATAAATGGTCAAAAAGTACCAATTGTGGGACGGGTTTCAATGGACATGTTAACGGTAGATTTATCATTACAGCCACAAGCCGAGGTTTATGATGAGGTGATGTTGTGGGGGAATTTATTGCCTGTTGAAAAAATTGCATCGGCCGCTGATACGATTCCTTATACATTGGTTTGTGGGGTAACCACACGAGTGCCGCGTTATTCTGTACGGGGTAAAGATTAAAAGGGCGATAGTCCTGAGGGTGATTAATCCTTTGTGGCGAAAGTTTCAAGCACGGTCAAGACTATCTTTTTTACTTTCTATTTAACTAAGTCTTGAAAGCGTTGTGGTAAATCACTTAATTGTGCTTTCACTGCAGGTTGTTGGCGAATATCAAATATTTCAAACTCACCACCTTGACGGGTTGTACAAACAACATACTCAACATCTTTCAGGTGTAAAGTAACACGGACACCGTTATCAGTGGTTTGTTCTTGAGAATCAAATTTATCCGCTACACCCCGAAGTGCGAAACGCACCAAATGATCGACCCCTAATTTTTTTAACTCATTTGCATCTTGGTTTGAACTGTCTAAAATTGAGCAAAAACCCGGAGAGCCTGTAACATCAACTGTTGGTAACCCTGTCGTTGGATCAAGGAAAATGCCATCAAAATTTTGGTCTTTTTCAACGGTAAATTTTGAGCCTTCACCGTCTTTTTCTTGTAGTTTTCCAAAAATTACTACGTCGGTTCCAGCACCGCCGTTAAAATAATCACTGCCATCACCAGGCGCCCAAATAAAGGCATCATTCCCTTTATCACCAAAGGCGCGGTCACGATTTTCAGGATTAAAATCTTCGGTACCGCCAATTAAAATATCATGCCCTGCTTTCCCCATGATGACATCAATGCCAAGCCCACCAATTAGGATATCATTGCCATAACCGCCCATAACGATGTCGCCAAAATTAAGACTTTGGTTTTTACCGCTGCCTGATTGTGCAGGATCGGTTGGTTGTACAATAATATTGCCAATTGAATTAGCATCATTACCAATCACTACTTTCCCTTTAGTTTTATTTTCAAAAATTTCTAAACCATCAAGGGTAAAGTATTGTCGAGTAGGGTGCCATTTTAGTTTCGCGTCGGCGAAGGAGTTGGAGTTTTGACCAGTAAGAATTTCAACAAATGGTAATGTTAGTGTTTTTGTTGACGTGTCATAAGCAGGCTCGGCGTGCGCGGCGGTCATTGCAATGCCACAAGCAGTTGTAGTGAGAATGGTGCGTAAGTAGTTCATGTCTTTACCCTTAAATTATTATAATTGTTGTTTTCCAAGTAATTAATCACATAGAATGAATTAATTTACCGTGGACTTTAGGGTAACAAGTTTTTTAAACAGAAAATACTGTCTAGTTAGTCAGGTTATTAATTTTGTGATGGAGGTTCATAAAATAGATTTTTAGCCAAAGATGTGAATGTTGTTATAAAAAATCACATGTGTTGGGTACCGTGTAATCATGGACATTAACAAAACAAAAACTAACTGTATTATCTTGTTTGAAAATAAATTATATTTTAACGCCATAAATTTTCCTCTTTATATGTTATAAATTAACGAATGTTGGCAAAGTCAATTATAAAAACTGTCGCCATTTATTACCATCAAGTCTAACTTGTTATATTAGTCGCTAAAAGTAGGTGTTTATGTCGGTACAAGAAAAAATTCGTTTGGTAAGAGAAGCAAAAGGTTGGACTCAAGAGGATGTGGCGGAAAAATTAAAAATGTCAGTAAACGGCTATGGCGATATTGAACGTGGTGATTCGGATATAAAATTATTAAAGCTTCAAAAAATAGCTAATTTATTCAGTATAAAGCTATCTGAGTTAATAGAGCTGAATGAAAAAATCGTATTAAACTTAGCCTATGAGCAAACTAATTCACATTGGAATATCAATTCAAATACGATAGATTCCCAACAACTTCAAAATGAACTTGAAAAAAGTCAATTGTTAAACCAATACAAGGATAAGGAAATTTTGCTGTTAAGGCATGAGATTGACCACTGTAATAAAATTATTTTGTTGCTAGAAAAACAACAAGGGTCAATCAAGTGAGCCTAATGATAAAAGATAAATACATCAACCCTTTTACCGATTTTGGCTTTAAACACATTTTTGGGAAGGAAGAAAATAAACGATTTTTAATTAGTTTTTTAAATGATTTATTGGAATTAAATTATAAAATAATCAATATCAGTTATCGTAATCTAGAAAAATTAGGTCTGAATATTATTGATAGAAAAGCGATTTTTGATGTGTATTGCACTGATGAAAAAAATAATAAATTCATAGTCGAATTACAACGCTCACAGCAAAAATATTTTAAAGACCGAAGCGTTTATTACACCTCCTTTCCTATTCAAGAACAATCTGAAAAAGGTGACTGGGATTATCGACTCACTAGAATATATTTTATAGGTATTCTCGAATTCACCTTTGATGATATGCGCCTCAAAGAAAACCGAGATAATAAGGATTATTTAACCAAAGTACAATTGCTTGATTGCAAAGATAAGTCTGTTTTTTATGATAAATTGACGTATTACTATTTAGAAATGCCAAAATTTCGGAAAAAAGAAAGTGAATTAGCCACCCATTTAGATTACTGGTTGTATTATTTAAATAATTTAGCCAACATGACAGAAGTCCCTGAAATATTAAAAAAAGATGATTTATTGCAAGAAGCATTTGAGGTCGCTGAATTTTTAGCGTTAGGGAAAGATGAGCAATTTTCGTATCAACAAGATGTAAAAGCCCGATGGGATAATAAAGCTTGTTTGGATTTTGCAACCGAAAAAGGGTTTGAACAAGGAAAAGAGGAAGGAATGAAAAAAAGTGCAAAAGCCATGATAAAAAAAGGCTTGGGTTTAGATTTAATTTCTGAAATAACGGGAATTTCAATAGAAGATTTACAGAAAATATAATTATTTTGGAGTTTGATACATGTTTAACGCGCTTGAAAAACCTTTGATTATGGGAATTTTAAATGTCACTCCCGATAGTTTCTCCGATGGAGGTCGTTATAACCACGCAGATGAAGCCTTACAGCAGGCTCAAAAAATGATCTCAGAAGGGGCTAATATTATTGATATTGGGGGCGAGTCAACCCGACCGAATTCAATTTCTGTGTCTTCTGGAGAGCAAATTGCAAGGGTCATCCCAATCATTAAAGCCATCCGCACACAGTTATCTAACGCTATTCAGATTAGTATAGACACAACACTTGGCACAGTAGCAAAAGCGGCATTAGACGCAGGGGCAACGATTATTAATGATGTTTCAGGCGGGCGCGACCCAGAACTTTTAAAGGTCGCCGCCAAAGCAAATTGCCCTATTGTTTTAATGCACATGCAAGGCACACCACAAACGATGCAGGATAATCCTCATTACGATAATGTCATCAGCGAAATTTTAGCCAGTTTAACTCATAGCGTTCATCAAGCTGCGGCTGCAGGAATTAAACAAGAAAATATTACGATTGATGTGGGTATTGGCTTTGGCAAACGAAAACAAGACAACCTTGAATTACTCAAGCATTTAGATCAATTTGTCGCGACCCCGTTTTCTGTTTTATTAGGGACAAGCCGTAAACGGTTTATGGGGGATGTTTGTAATATAACCGAGCCTTCTGAACTCATCGCCGCCACGACTGCCACCACCGCATTAGGCGTGATGGCGGGGGTAAATATTTTTAGAGTGCATGATGTCAAGGAAAACCGCCAAGCGCTTGATGTGGCTTGGGCGATTAAACAAGCTAGATAGAGTGGTGTCGTTGATTTAAAAGTCGTTTAAGGGTCGCGTCTTTACCATACACATCACCAATAAAAGTAACTCCAGGCCCTGTCCTCGCTAATGCGGTGCTATACATAATCATAACGGGAATTTTTCCTTTTACCTTGACCCATCTATTATTTTTGCCTTTATGCATGGCTTTTTTAACGTTGGCTTTTTTCCAACCTAATAGATAGGCGGCAAGATCTCCTGGTTGTGACACCCGAACGCAACCATGACTAAAATCCCTTCGTGAACGACGAAATAAACTTTTAGACGGCGTATCATGTAAATAAATAGCATGACGATTTGGAAAAATAAATTTAACCAACCCAAGCGCGTTTCGACCCCCTGGTTTTTGACGCACACGCCCTCCCCTGGTCATTTCCATACCCTTGCGTTTTAGATAACTCGGATCACGTTTCATCGCAGGGTAAATTTCTTTTTTCAAGATACTACTAGGGATGCCCCAGTAAGGTCGAAACACCACATGCCCCATTTTTGAACTTAACGTTGGGGTTTTATGTCCTTTGGTTTTACCCACTACCACTCGAATCGTAAACGGTTTTTCATCTAAATTATTATAAGCCCATAAGCGAAAACTGGGAATATTCACCAAAATCAAGCGGTTTTCTGTGTAATGGGGCTGCCAACGTAAACGCTCTAAGCCCAGTTCTATTTTTTCAATCCGTTTTGGTAAAGGATGGTTTAAAGTTTTTAAGGTTCGGTTATCCACATAGCCTGTTTTTTTAAGCCAATGACGACCTTGATAATTTTTAAGTGCTTCAACCAAGGATTTATCGAAAACATTCTCTGCCGCCGTGGTATTTTTAGGCTGACCATCTTTATCAACAGGAAAGTCTTCCATCGTTATTAATAAACGCCGTAATCGTGCAACCTGCTCCCCTTTGCCACCTTTTTTTAAAGTTTTACCACTTTTAAAACCTTTAGGGTCTTGCTCATAGGCATCTTGATAATTATTCAATGCTCTTTTTAAATTTTCATACAAAAAAAGTGTAGGTTCGAATTCTTCCTCTAATTCAACTAACTGCTCATTTTGGATAGCATCCCAAATTTTTTGAGTAAACTCAGGCACTTTTTTATTTTGTTCTAAAAAAGCCCCGACTCTTCTGGTCTTAATACGACCATAACGGGTATCTGAATAATAATGTAAAACACTATTGCTTAACGTACTATCAAACAATGCCACTTGATGAAACGAGGGAAATTTTGCATTTTTTAAAAATTTCCACTTGGTTTTTAGCCACTCGACTTTGTAGTCTTTATTTTTTAAGCCCTTTCGATGCGCATTGCCTAATAATTTAAACGCTGCTTTTATATTTTTATCACTCGTCCAAACAGGTTTTTGTTCGGATAATTTATAAAGTTCTTTAGTGGTTTTTTTTTCAACAGGCGTGGTTTCGAGGAGGGTATTAACAATTTCAATAATTAATTTATCGCTGGAAGGCGTAGAACTAGAGAGTGTAGTTTTGGAGGGTTTAGAGCTCGAGGGTTTTTTAGAGCTAGAGGGCAAAACAGGGGGATTAAAGACCGAGGGCGTAGCACTAATAGCATAATTTATATCACTATAGAACACGATAATTGAGATAAGAAAAATATGCTGTAATAGTCTCATAGTGATTATAAATTAAGGGTTAAAGGGCATTAAAAAGTTGCTTTAAATAAAAGCCTGTATAAGAACTCGGATGTTTGGATAATTGTTTTGGTGTGCCTTTTGCTACCAAAAAACCACCACCCTCACCGCCTTCAGGTCCCATATCAATCACCCAATCAGCCGTTTTAATCACATCCAAATTATGTTCAATAACGATAATAGTATTACCATGATCGCGCAAAGTATGCAATACCGCGAGCAGTTGTTTTATATCATGAAAATGCAACCCTGTGGTGGGTTCATCCAAAATATAAAGGGTTTTACCCGTATCGCGCTTAGAAAGCTCTTTTGCCAATTTAACCCGCTGTGCTTCGCCACCCGATAAAGTGACTGCATTTTGTCCGAGTGTTAAATAGCTTAGCCCAACCTCCATAAGCATGTTTAACTTTTTTGCCAGCACAGGAATCGCCTTAAAAAATTGGCTAGCATCTTCCACCGTCATGGCTAAAATTTCGTGAATATTTTTACCTTTATACTGAATATCCAAGGTTTCACGATTATAACGCTGACTTTTACAGTGATCGCAGGGTACAAAAACATCAGGTAAAAAGTGCATTTCTACTTTAATCAGTCCATCACCTCGACAGGTTTCACAGCGCCCCCCTTTAATATTAAAGCTAAAACGCCCTGGGGTATAACCACGAGAACGGGCTTCGGGGGTGGCAGCAAATAATTCGCGGATCGGGGTGAAAATGCCTGTATAGGTCGCAGGATTTGATCGTGGTGTCCGTCCAATCGGGCTTTGGTTAATATTAATGACTTTATCAATATGCTCCAACCCTTCAACCCCACCACACGGGGCAGCTTTTAAAGTGGCTTTATTCAACACCCGTGCAATCGTGCGATAAAGGGTTTCATTGACCAACGTTGATTTCCCAGAACCTGACACCCCTGCCACGCAGGTGAGTAAACCAATCGGAAATTGCACATCCACTTTTTTAAGGTTATGACCGCTGGCTTTACGAACCACAATTTGTTTGTTTTTATCCATCTTTACCAAACGCTTTGGAATCGCTATTGTTTGTTGTTTGGATAAATATTGACCTGTTAATGAGGCTTTTTTCTTAATAATGTCAGCCACCGAACCCTGAGCTACAATAGCACCGCCATGAATACCTGCCCCTATCCCTATATCGACAATATAGTCTGCCGCGCGAATCGCCTCTTCATCATGTTCGACCATAATGACGGTATTTCCTAAGTCGCGCAATTGAAATAAGGTCTTTAATAACCGCTGATTATCACGCTGATGTAAGCCAATAGAAGGCTCATCCAAGACATACATGACCCCCACCAATCCTGCACCGATTTGGCTTGCTAGACGAATACGCTGAGCCTCTCCCCCAGACAAAGTGTCGGCACTGCGGTCTAAGCTCAAATAATTTAAACCCACATTGACTAAAAATTCCAATCGCGCTTGAATTTCTTTATTAATTTTATCCGCAACCTGCCCTTTATGACCCTCAAGGCTTAAGTTTTTAAAAAAATCTAAGGCGTTCGTGATGGATAACTGGCTTAATTTTGGTAAGGGGGTTTTATTGATAAAAACATGACGGGCGGCAAGATTCAAACGCTCCCCCCCACAGCTAAGGCAGGTTTTTTGAGCCAAATATTTAGATAATTCCTCGCGAACTTTTTGAGAATCGGTTTCATGATAACGCCGCTTCATATTCTCAATAATGCCTTCAAAAGGGCGTGATCGAGAAAATACTTTCCCCGTGTCGGTCTTGAGCTCAAAATCAAGACTTACGTCACCGCTTCCACCTAAAATAATGGCTTGATTTTTTTTTGATATTTTCGAAAAAGGTTCTCGTAAACTAAAGCCATACTGTTTTGCTACCGTCGATAACATTTGAAAATAATAGTGATTTCGTTCACTCCAGCCTCGAATTGCGCCTTTGGCTAAACTGAGATTCGCATCACTCACCACCCGTTCAACCTCAAAATATTGAGTCACCCCCAAACCTTCGCAATCAGGACACGCCCCTTTAGGATTATTAAACGAAAAAATTCGCGGCTCCAGCTCACTTAAACTATAACCGCATTTTGGACAGGCGTATTTATTTGAAAAAACTAATTTCATTTGAACACTTGATTCAAGCGGCATAACAATCGCTAAACCATTCGCCATTCGTAGCGCGGTTTCAAAGGATTCTGTGAGCCGTACACGTAAATCTTGTCGAATTTTAAACCGATCAATCACCACTTCAATCGTATGTTTTTTATGTGAATCCAGCGTTGGCGGCGATTCTAATTCATAGAGTACCCCATTAATCCGCGCCCGAATAAAACCTTGTGCTTGCAATTCCGTAAAAAGTTGAAGATGCTCGCCTTTGCGCTGATTGACCACAGGCGCAAGTAGCATCCAACGTTGATTTTTATCCTGTGTTAACACTTGATCGACCATTTGATGAATGGTCTGCGCGTCTAAAGATTCACCATGTTCAGGACAACAAGGTGTGCCGACACGGGCGTATAACAAGCGTAAATAATCGTGAATTTCGGTAATCGTCCCCACGGTTGAACGTGGGTTATGGGAGGTGGATTTTTGTTCAATGGAAATCGCAGGCGACAAACCTTCAATATGATCCACATCAGGCTTTTCCATTAACGATAAAAATTGACGCGCATAAGCCGATAACGATTCCACATAACGCCGTTGACCTTCCGCGTATAAGGTATCAAAGGCTAGAGACGATTTTCCAGAACCTGAAAGCCCTGTAATGACAATCAACCGATCACGCGGCAAACAAAGATCAATATTTTTTAAATTATGCGTCCTTGCGCCTTTAATATTGATCGAATCCATAGTTGTCAGAAAATTAAAAAAAGATAACTATAATATACGGCTTATTTCAAAAAATAACAGCCTTTTTTAAACCCGTTTTAGACCGTATCATCGTAAGCAACTTAACTTCTGCGCTATTTCTAACAGCTTCTTTGTAGGTACTTTGCCTGTATAAAATATTTGGCTTTGCCTTGAATTTCAAATTACAAACCCTCATCTTAGCCTCAACTATTTTACAAAGATCCTTTTAATCATCACCTTTATATATTTTGGAGTTTTACAACCATGAGTGAGCAAGAAACCCTCGATTCTCAAGAAAAAACCGACAGCGAGCCTCAAGAAACTGTTAATAAAGAAGCAATTAAAGACGTTGTCGGAGAAATCGTTGATGACGTACTAACAGAAGAAACCGTAACTGAAAATATCAGTGTTGAAGAGGTACAAAAACAATTAGCGCTTGCTGAACAAAAAGCCACTGAACAATCGGACAAAGCTTTACGCATTCAAGCTGAAATGGAAAATTTAAAGCGTCGAACGCAAAAAGATTTAGAAAATGCACATAAATTTGCCCTTAATAAATTTTCAAAAGAATTACTGCCTGTGATTGACAGTTTAGAGTTGGCATTACAAGCGGTTGAAGGCGACAGCGCAGAGATGCAAAAAGTTCGGGAAGGCTATGAGCTAATTTTAAAACAATTTGAAGCCGCGCTTAAAAAATTCAATGTTGAACAAATTAACCCGATGGGAGAAGCATTTAACCCTGAGCTACACCAAGCCATGACTATGCAACCCTCTGAGGATGCAGAACCGAACACGGTCTTAAATGTTTTTCAAAAAGGCTATAGCTTAAATGGTCGCCTCATTCGCCCTGCAATGGTCGTTGTCGCAAAAGCCGTTGAAAACGCTTGAAATTAAAATAGACATCCCCACATTATTAACAACTTATAAAAATTTATAACCAACAACTTTAGGAGAATTCAATGGGTAAAATGATTGGTATTGACTTAGGAACGACTAATTCCTGTGTTGCTGTTTTAGAAAATGGAACGGCGCGTGTGATTGAAAACAGTGAAGGGGCGCGTACAACCCCTTCTATTATCGCTTTTACAGCCGATGATGAAGTATTAGTCGGACAGTCGGCAAAACGTCAAGCCGTTACAAATCCTGAAAATACACTGTTTGCGATTAAACGCTTAATCGGTCGTCGTTTTAAAGAAAAAGTCGTGCAAAAAGACATCAAAATGGTGCCTTATAAAATCATCGAAGCTGAAAATGGTGATGCGTGGGTCGAATGTCATGGTAAAAAAATGGCCGCCCCTGAAATTTCATCGCGTATTTTGATGAAGCTTAAAAAAGATGCGGAAGCGTTTTTAGGCGAAGCGGTGACTGAAGCCGTTATTACCGTGCCTGCGTATTTTAATGATTCCCAACGCCAAGCCACCAAAGATGCAGGACGCATTGCAGGTTTAGACGTTAAACGAATCATCAACGAGCCAACGGCGGCGGCATTAGCCTTTGGTATGGACAAACCGAAAGGCGATACCACCATTGCCGTGTATGATTTAGGCGGTGGTACCTTTGATGTCTCTATCATTGAAATTGCTGAAATTGAAGGCGAGCATCAATTTGAAGTATTAGCCACCAATGGTGATACCTTTTTAGGCGGTGAAGATTTTGATTTAC
>JAGLBU010000004.1 GCA_023146575.1 Methylococcales bacterium | reverse complement strand
CGCTTAGTCGATTGGAATGACAGAGGCACCTGTATTTTATTTGGTGATGGCGCAGGTGCGGTTTTATTGGACTCCTCTGAAGAAGCAGGGGTTTTATCCACCCATATTCATTCGGATGGTGAGTACGAAGATTTACTCTATTGCCCAAACCCACAAACCGCAACAGATAAAAATCAAACTGAAGCAGGTGTGATTAATATGCGTGGCAATGAAGTTTTTAAAATGGCAGTCAATACATTGGGACGCATTGTTGATGAAACCCTTGTGGCTAATAATATGGAAAAAACCGATATTGATTGGTTGGTGCCTCATCAAGCCAATACCCGTATTATCGCCGCTACTGCTCGAAAATTAAAAATGTCGATGGATCAGGTGATTGTAACCTTAGAAAATCAAGGAAATACCTCATCAGCTTCGGTATTATTAGCCCTAAATGAAGGCGTTATCACTGGTAAAATTCAACGCGGTCACGTCGTTTTATTAGAAGCGTTTGGCGCAGGTTTCACTTGGGGTTCGGCTCTGGTTAAATATTAAGGTTCAGCATGGAAACTATAAAAAATGAATTAGCGTTTGTCTTCCCTGGGCAAGGTTCTCAAGCCATTGGAATGTTGGCTGAATTGGCAGAATTTCACCCTGTTATTAAAGAAACGTTTGAGCAAGCCTCTGATGCCATAAAATTTGATTTATGGGTATTAACGCAACAAGGCTCTGCCGATGAGTTAAACCAAACTCACAATACACAACCTGCTATGTTAGCGGCAGGCATTGCTGTTTGGCGTTTATGGACACAGCAATCCGATATTCGTCCGATGTGGGTGGCAGGTCATAGCTTAGGGGAATATAGTGCGTTGGTTTGCTCAAAGGCGCTAAGCTTTGACGATGCCTTAAAACTGGTGGTTCAGCGTGGACGCTTTATGCAACAAGCTGTGCCAGCAGGTGTGGGGGCAATGGCGGCTATTTTAGGCTTAAAAGATCAACAAGTGATTGATGTTTGTGCTGAAGCGGAACAAGGCGAAGTTGTGTCAGCCGTAAACTTTAATTCTATAGGGCAAGTGGTGATCGCAGGTAATATCAGTGCGGTTGAACGTGCGATGGTGATTGCGAAAGAATCAGGGGCAAAGCGGGCGATAAAATTACCTGTAAGCGTACCCTCTCATTGTGCTTTAATGAAAGAGGCGGCTGAGCACCTTAGTGTTGAGCTTGAAAAGATTCATTTTTCAACACCAACTATTTCGTTAATTCATAATACAGATGTCGCGCAACATACTAATACAGTTGAAATCCAAACCGCGCTGACCGAACAATTATTTATGCCCGTTCGTTGGACAGAAACCATTAATTATATACATCAGCAACAGGTGAGCCAATTTGTAGAAATAGGCCCTGGTAAGGTTTTGATGGGATTAAATAAACGTATTATTAAAGGGGCAACGCATTTGGCTGTGTTTGACTCTAAAAGTTTAGACACTGTTTTGGAGACATTAAATGGATAAAAAAATAGCCTTAGTAACGGGGGCAAGTCGGGGTATTGGTCGTGCGATTGCTGAAAAATTAAGCGCCGATGGTTTTTTTGTTATTGGTACTGCAACTTCTGATAAAGGTGCGAGTGCAATTTCAGACTATTTAGCTGAAAATGGACATGGTTTAACCCTTAATGTAACCGATATTGACTCCATAACGACTGTCTTAAAAACCATTAATCATGATTTTGGCGCACCTTGGGTGTTAGTCAATAACGCAGGGATCACCCGCGATAATTTATTAATGCGCATGAAAGAAGATGAATGGAATGACATTATTAGCACTAATTTAACCTCGGTCTTTCGAATGAGTAAAGCGGTTTTACGTGGAATGATGAAAGTCAAAAGTGGTCGAATTATTCATATTTCATCGGTGGTTGGTGCGACAGGTAATGCTGGACAAAGTAATTATGCTGCCGCTAAAGCAGGCCTTATTGGCTTTAGTAAATCGTTGGCAAAAGAAGTGGGTTCTCGTAACATTACGATCAACACGGTTTCCCCTGGTTTTATTGATACCGATATGACCCGTGAATTAACCGATGAGCATAAACAAACCCTTTTAAACGCGATTCCTTTAAGACGATTGGGCGAGGCAAGTGAAATTGCCCATGCCGTTTCTTTTTTAGCCTCAGATGGCGCAAGCTACATTACAGGTGAAACATTGCATGTGAATGGTGGCATGTTTATGGCGTAAAACTGTGACTTTATTGTATTATCAAGTATAATTCCCCCGCCATCTGGTCTGGTCTGATGGCAAGTTTTTTAATTTAACATACCTGTAAAATTTTTAATTAAGTGTCTATAATAACCACTACTTATCGTGATTGAGGAAAATAAAAATGAGTGATATTCAAGAAAGAGTAATAAAAATCGTTTCTGAGCAATTGGGCGTTAAAACAGAAGAAGTGTCGAGTGATTCTTCCTTTGTTGATGATCTTGGTGCCGATTCTTTAGATACGGTCGAATTAGTAATGGCACTCGAAGAAGAATTTGAAACTGAAATTCCAGATGAAGAAGCGGAAAAAATTACGACCGTTAAGCTTGCGGTTGAATATATCAATGCAAACACCTCAAGCTAAGAAAGACCAAAGCATATTGTTTTTATCTTTCCTTACCTTTTAAGCTTTCAAGGTTGATATTTTGAATACTCGTCGAGTTGTTATAACAGGATTAGGTGCAATCACACCTTTAGCCAATACCGTTGAAGAAACATGGGATGGTATTATTAATGGTAAAAGTGGTATTAGCGCCATTGATTCGTTTGATATTTCATCTTTTGCGACCACCTTTGGTGGTGTGATTCGAAATTTTGATATTGGTCAGTATATTCCTGTTAAAGATGCCAAACGAATGGATGGTTTTATTCATTATGGCATTGCGGCAGGCTGTCAAGCGATAGACGATTCAGGTATTGAAGTGACAGAGGAAAATGCGGATCGTATTGGTGTGGCAATTGGTTCGGGTATTGGTGGAATAACGGGTATTGAAGAATGTTATGCCACTTATGATAAAAAAGGCCCTAAGCGTATTTCGCCCTTTTTTGTCCCTGGTAATATCATCAATATGATTTCGGGCAACCTTTCAATAAAATATGGCTTAAAAGGGCCTAACTTTGCCATTGTAACCGCTTGTAGCACGGGAACGCATAATATTGGGGATGCCGCTCGTTTAATTAAATATGGCGATGCGGATGTTATGGTTGCAGGTGGCGCTGAACGTTGCACCAGCTCTCCAACCGCAATGGGTGGATTTTCATCGGCGAGAGCCTTATCGCGGCGTAATGATGATCCGCAAGCGGCGAGTCGTCCTTGGGATAAAGACCGTGATGGTTTTGTCTTAAGCGATGGCGCGGGTGTATTAGTTCTCGAAGAATTGGAACACGCCAAAGCACGCGGTGCTAAAATTTATGCTGAACTCGTAGGCTATGGTATGAGTGGTGATGCTTTCCATATGACATCGCCATCTGTTGGTGGTGAAGGTGCTGCACGTTGTATGCGTAATGCCTTACGAGATGCAGGCATGAATGCAGATGATATTGATTATATTAATGCCCATGGTACTTCAACTCCTGCGGGCGATGTGGGTGAAACCCAAGCAATGAAAGCCGCTTTAGGGAATCATGCTTATAAAGTAGCCGTCAGCTCGACTAAATCAATGATTGGTCATTTACTCGGCGCGGCTGGGGGAATTGAAGCTATTTTTACCGCCCTAAGTCTTAAACATCAAATAGCACCACCAACCATCAACCTTGAAAACCAAGACCCTGAATGTGATTTAGATTTTGTCGCCAATACTGCCCGTGATATGAAAATTGAGGCGGCGATTTCAAATTCGTTTGGCTTTGGAGGCACTAATGGATCATTAGTGTTTAAGCGTTATAAATAAAATTTTTAACGGTATTTATCTTTAAAGCGCTGTATAAATAAAGATCGTTCTTCCTTTTTCAGGTAATTGATCCCAGCGGCGCTTTTTCGTCCCCCTCCTGTCGAAAAAGAACTGCATAATTCATCTGCGCCCCATTTATTATTCAAGGGCGACCTTACACTGACTTGGTAGCTATTGTCTTCCGTGTTAAGGCTTAAGATAGCATGCGCCCGATCAGGAAATTGATTGGCTAAGTTGTTTGCAAATACCCCATTCACACGTCGCGCCCACATTGTGTCAGGAAATTCATAAACTGCAACCGTATCATCGTCATAATTGGCTGAAATTTTCGTTGCACACGCCATATCAGCTTCATAATTTGAAACTAATTGTTGATACAATTTTGGGGTGTCTGCCATAAATTCAAAAGGGGATTTATAAGCCGAGAGTTTTTGATACAACACATCAGGGGCAATGTGTAAATCTTCAACTGAACGACCATAGGCATTGTAATTAATGCAAACGCCCAATTGTTTTAACGCCTTCAGTTCACGATCATTCAAACAAAAGCCTTCTATCGCTTTAATGACCGTAAGGCTCATATTATCCCCAAAAGCGCCTACAACGCCCCACTGATAAAATTCTCCCTGTAAAAATTGATTCATCAACAGGCTGGTACAGACATTGCTATCCATATTGATTAGGGTTTTTAAATTAGGGTGTTTAGGAATTATTTTGATTAAATGATGATCGACATAAAAAATATCAACGCCTTGTTCTAATAGTCTTATGGCATCTTGGTGATTTTTTGCTAATGATATATCTAAAACGGTTATTTTATCGCCCTTAGTCGCTTGTACTTTGGATAATAAATTAATATCACGCTTTACGCCTGTAATTAACTGTGTCTTACATGGGTGTGCAAAACGTAATTGCAAGAGCGCACAAATACCATCGGCATCACCATTAAAAACATCAATTTGCATAATTTAAAAACCCTTTAATTAAAAAAATAAAACCCCAAAGATTATAGTAACCTTTGAGGTTTATTGTGTATTGCTTGGAATCAATAATTTTTGAACAAATTATTATTTTTTAGCGCCACATTTTCCTTCGCCCATTTTAGATCCACATTTGCCTTCTTTAGGCATTT
>JAGLBU010000039.1 GCA_023146575.1 Methylococcales bacterium | reverse complement strand
TATAAAATAATATCTTTTTGTTGGGCTTCTTCCCATTGCAATCGATGCATAGGAGAAAATTTTAGCGGTAGGATTTTATTAAGCGCCATAATAATTTTGAATATATAAAAGATTGAATCAGGGTATTTTAACCCCTTTTAAGGCGTGAACAATCACTTGTTGTCGAATCGCCTCACGATTACCCTCAAATAAATATTGTTTGACCACCGCCGGGCTATTTTTATTTTGCCACGCGATAAAAACTGTCCCAATGGGTTTATCAGAACTTCCTCCTGAAGGCCCTGCAATCCCTGTGACTGCGATAGCAATATCGACTTGGCTTTTTTTCAGCGCCCCTTGTACCATTTCTAATGCCGTATTCTCACTGACAGCACCAAAATCCTCTAATGTTTTAGGATTAAGCCCCAGCATATTTATTTTAGATTGATTACTATAGGTGACAAAGCCACAGTCAAACCAAAGGGAACTGCCAGCAATATCAGTGATTGCATGAGAAATCCCCCCACCCGTACACGATTCAGCAACCGCTAATGTACGTTTTTTGTATTGTAATTTTTGCCCAAGTTCGGTGATTAAGGATTTTAATTTAGCGTCCATGACAACGTTTCCTCTCAGCTTAAATTAATTTTTCTTCAGCTTCACGATATTTTTCAGCGCATTTCAATCGAACCGATTCAGGTAATATCGGTGCAGGCGCGGTTTTATCCCACTCCAAATTTTCTAAATAATCACGAATGTATTGCTTATCAAAACTTGGCGGACTAATGCCGACTTTATAGTGTTCAATCGCCCAAAAACGCGAGGAATCAGGGGTTAACACCTCATCAATTAAATACAATTTATTACGCGAATCAACCCCAAATTCAAACTTGGTGTCAGCAATAATAATTCCGCGCTCTATAGCATAATCAGAGGCTTCTTGATAGATTTTAAGACTCATGTCACGCACCTTTTTAGCGATTTCTAAGCCTAATAATTCAACAGTGCGTTCAAAGCTAATATTTTCATCATGCGCACCGATTTCTGCTTTGCTAGAAGGCGTATACAATGCTTCTGGTAGTTTTTGCGCTTGCCGCAAGCCTTCTGGTAATTGAAGGTCGCAAATTTTTCCTGTTTTTTGGTAATCTTTCCAGCCTGAACCGATTAAATAGCCTCGAACAATGGCTTCAACAGGTAAAGGCGTTAAGCGTTTTACCACAATCGCCCGCCCTTGTACTTGTGCTAAGTCGGCATCATTCGGAATAACCGCTTCTAAAGGGATATTTTTTAGGTGATTAGCAATTAAAGCATTGGTTTTATAAAACCAAAAATTAGAGACATTGGTTAAGACACAGCCTTTACCAGGGATAGGCTCAGGTAAAATAACATCAAAAGCGGATAACCGATCCGTGGTCACGATTAACATATAATCTTCATCTATTTCATAAATATCGCGTACTTTGCCTTTTGCGAGTAAACGTAAAGACGATAAAGAGGATTCATACAATGTTTCAGGAATGTTCATAATCTTTTTTAGGTATAATCAATCGGTTAATTTTATCACTTTTTGTAAAACGTCTTACAGGATTTAAAAAAACATGAGTTGGAAAGGCAAAGCATTTGGCGCAATAGCAGGGTTTATGATTGGTCATGGCCTCGGTGCGGTCATAGGAGGGGCTCTTGGACACCTAATTGATAGAGTAAAAACACGTTCACTTGCGTATCTTAACGTAGAAGAACAACAAAGTGTACAGCAGGTTTTTTTTGCCACCACTTTTCCTGTTATGGGGCATCTTGCGAAAGCCGATGGTATTGTTTCAAAAGCTGAAATTGACTTAGCCACGCATATTATGGATCAAATGCAATTAACCCCTGAAATGCGTAATGAGGCTATTGCACTGTTTAATGAGGGTAAAAAAGATGATTTTCCACTCATAAAAACGTTAAATGACTTTCAAAAGCACTGTGGCCACCGAAAACATTTGCCGATCATGTTTTTAGAAATTCAGGTGCAAGCCGCTTTTGCGGATGGCTATTTGCATGATAATGAAGAAGCGTTATTGCTTAAAATTTGTCAACATTTTAAACTCCCTCAACGCCAATATTTACGCATGAAACGTCGTGTTCAAGCCCAACATCGTTTTCAGCAATATTATCAACAGCAATCAAACGCGGCATTATATTCCAAAAATAACCTTAAGGATGCTTACGAAGTGTTAGGGGTAAGTTCTAGCAACAGTGATGCTGAAATTAAAAAAGCTTATCGGACTCTAATTAGTCAAAATCACCCTGATAAACTCGCTGCAAAAGGCTTACCCGAATCAATGATGACATTAGCGACTGAAAAAACCCAACAAATCACTAAAGCTTATGAAATGATAAAAGAAGTTAGAAAATCGTAATTTGATCGCATAAATTAAAGTTTTATATTGACAATAAAGCCCCATAACCTTGACACTGCTTAATCTTTTTACCCTATTAAATTTTTACTATGAACAACAAATTTATCGCAATCCTTGCCACCGCAAGCTTAACACTTCTTACTACAGCCTGTATTCCAACCAGTGCTACGGGCGCATTAAACGCTGTTAGCTCTGCTGCAACAGGGGGTGCAGTTAATACTGCCGCAGGAGCTACTAAAACAGGGTCGGCGGAAGCGGTTACCTATACCAATAAAACCTATGGTTTTTCATTTACGATTCCTGCGGGCTGGGACAAATTGAGTGGCGACCCTGAATCAAAATTGGTGCTTTTTTCAAGAATTCCAATCAATGACGGTTGTAGCTTTAAATTTCATATCAACCCAATGGGAAAAAGCTTTCCAGCTAAAGCGTCAGTAAGAGCCTCTTTGAAAAAATCCAAAGAACAGATTTCGACAGGAAAATATATTTCGGCTAAAAAACGTAACACTAAAACCACACTTGGCTGGCAAGTTCGAGAAAAAGGCGAAGCGGGTGCGTTTAAACGAATTATTTATCAAGCCTATGATGCAAAAAATAATTATTACAATTTTAATGCTTCAGCAAACACTGAAAAATTTGACGCTTGCCAGCCCCAGCTAGACAATATTATGAAATCTATCAAATTAAAATAATTTTACTTTAAAAATTATAACAAAAACTCGGAAGCGTTCAATACTTCCGAGTCCTCTCTCCCTCCCTTTTTTTTAAAATTTAAGACCTTGATTTAAAAATAAAAATCAACTACCCTGCCCTTTCTTTAATTTTCCTTTACTTTTATAGTGATATTTATTTTTAAATATGAGTGAGTTTAACAAATCCCATAAAGATAAAGTCTTTGATGGAAAAATTTTAAAAACCGAAGATTTTAAATTTGATTCAACGGTTGCCAATGTTTTTGACGATATGGTCAATCGATCGGTGCCTTTTTATGGTGAAATGCAACGCATGATGGCCGAACAAGCCGCTGATTATGCCAAAATAGGTACCGATGTTTATG
The DNA here is from genome assembly GCA_023146575.1 of Methylococcales bacterium. Taxonomy (GTDB): domain Bacteria; phylum Pseudomonadota; class Gammaproteobacteria; order Methylococcales; family Methylomonadaceae; genus WTBX01. The sequence goes on along the minus strand of JAGLBU010000039.1, from coordinate 5,841 downwards.
ACTTAGGATGTGCGACGGGGACTACTTTAATCGGCATAAATACGGCGGTGGATAAAAGTATCCGTTTTATTGGTTTAGATGATTCCCCTAAAATGTTGGAGAAATGTCGAAAAAAATTAACGAAGGCTAAATTTAAACGTCCATTTGAATTGCGTACGGTTGATTTAAATAAAGCGGTTGATATATCCAATGCCTCGGTGGTGATTTTATGCTTAACCTTGCAATTCGTGCGCCCTATCTACCGTGAACGTTTATTAAACAATATTTATAAGGGGCTTAATAAGGGGGGTGCATTGATTTTAATTGAAAAAATTTTAGCGGAAGATGCGACCTCAAACCGAGACTTTATTAAATATTATTATAATCACAAACGCCGAAATCAATACAGTGAAATGGAAATTTCTCAAAAACGCGAAGCCTTAGAAAATATTTTAATTCCCTATAAACTGAGTGAAAATATGACGTTGTTAGAAAAAACGGGTTTTGATCATTGTGAAGTCTTTTTTAAATGGTACAACTTCTCAGGACTGATTGCAGTCAAGGGTGTATAAATGATTGAAATTGGGAGCTTTTTTTTTAAATATCGCAATTGGGTCTTTATTCCATTATATTTAGCGCTTTTTATTCCGTCCACCGAAATTGTCAGTATAGAGCAACATTATCTAACGTTAGTTATAGGTTTATTTATCACCATTTTAGGGCAAAGCATTCGCTGGGCAACCGTAGGCTTAGACTATATCGAACGCGGTGGTAAAGATAAAAAAGTGTATGCCTCGCATTTAGTGACGGGGGGAATTTTTAACCATTGCCGTAATCCACTTTATATTGGTAATATTTTAAAATTAGCAGGGATTGGCATTCTCTCCAATTCTTTGCTCTATGTTGGGCTTTTCATCCCAGCCTTTTTATTTATTTACCAAGCGATTGTCTTGGCTGAAGAACATTTTTTACGCGGAAAATTTAAGGGAGAATTTGAAGCCTATTGTCAACGCACCCATCGTTGGATTCCGAATATTTCAGGTTTAAGTGACACCTTTAGTCAAATGCACTTTCGCTGGCAACGCCCCTTAGTGAAAGAAAACTCCTCCGTTTATGTGTGGCTGTTGGGAATTTTATTAATTTTACTGTTTAAATACCCTGAATTTACCGCTGATAATAATCAACTACGCACACAATTATTAATAGTTTTCATTCCTTTATTAACCGCATTCTACCTAGGCATTCGCCACCTTAAAAAGTCTAATAAATTACAAGGCTTATAATCGTTTTATGAAATATCTGTTTTATGGTTTGATTCCTCTTGCGATCTTAACGGCTTTAGCGCTGATTGCCTGTATCCTGAGTTATTTTATATTACAACTCACAGGCGATATTTTACCGTTGCATAAATTTATTAGTAAAGGTACACAACTGCTGTTAGTCCTAGTCTGTCTATTTCCATTGCGGGCTTATTTAAAATTATCTTGGACGGATTTAGGTTTTGCTCGCAAAGCTATTTTTTTTAAACAACTAGGCTTAGGGCTTGGCTTAGGACTGTTGACATTATTGCCAATTTTAGTGATTCTTTATGGTTTAGAGGTTCATATTATTGATGAAACAAAACAGTGGGCAACAGGCTATTTTCTTGAGCGTCTCTTGATTAGCTTACTACTCGCGTTACTTATTTCGTTTATAGAAGAGCCTTTGTTTCGCGGAATTTTAATAACGGGACTACGAAAAAAAATAGGGGTTGCTTTAGCTGTATTTTTAAGTGCCAGTTATTATGCTGGTTTGCATTTTTTAAAAAATAAAACCGCTGTTCCTTATAACGAAATTGAATTCAGTACTAGCTTCGAATTACTCGCCCAAGCATTTGCCAATTTAATCAATCCAGAAATTTTATCCGCGTTCATCGCTTTGTTTATGGTCGGACTTTTTTTAGCCATGATTCGAGTGCAAATAAAAAATAGTCTAGGGCTATGCATTGGGTATCACACGGGCTGGGTTTGGCTGATAAAAATGAGCAAAGACGGCTTAAATACTAATTATGACTCCGAATATTTATATTTGGTCAGCGATTATGACGGTGTAGTGGGCTCTTTAGTGAGTGTCTGGATGGTATTATTAATGGGACTCTATCTATTCTACCGCTATACCTGCCCACCTTATACCGTCACCAAAAACGCTTAATCCCTAATAATCTGCGGCTTTAAATTGATACTAACCCATAAGATTGTTATATTAGACGAGTTTTTCTTTAAATAAACTCAAAAAATTTTACACAAAATTAGAATCAGCTGTTTAACGAAAATTTATACGAATTAATCGGGTTTTATCACTCAACCCATGATGAGTGAAGCTTCTCCGTTTGGGATAGCGTTTATTTGGCAATACTAACAATCAGTTATCACAGGCAGCCCTCGTTTTATTTTTTCTATAAAACGGATGAAAGGTAGCAAGACCTGTAAGTCAAAACTGTTTTTAAGGTGGGACAACTTCCCTTTTTTAAGGTAATTCATCCTTTTTAGGTGCTTAAAATCCCTTAAAACCCTTTAACTTTAGAAAACTCAATGAATAAAAAACAATTTTTATCGGCTCTTTGTGCGTTAATCCAAATAGCCCCAGATTGAGAACACTTTTAGCTGATGACCCTTTATGGATACGAATCCATCAATAAACCTTAAAACGGAGTAACACATTACCAAGGACATATAATGAAAAGAATGCTTATCAACGCCACCCAGCCTGAAGAACTGCGTGTAGCTTTGGTAGATGGTCAAAAACTTTATGATTTTGACATCGAAATCCCTTCAAAAGAACAAAAAAAATCGAACGTTTACAAGGGTATTATTACTCGTGTTGAGCCAAGCCTTGAAGCGGCTTTTATTAATTACGGGGCAGAAAAACACGGTTTTTTACCGTTTAAAGAAATTATTCCAATTTACCGAACCGATCCTAAAACGGGTAAAAGTAATCGCGCCAATATTAAAGATAACCTCAAAGAAGGACAGGAAGTTGTCGTTCAAATTGAAAAAGAAGAACGTGGTAATAAGGGCGCGGCGTTAACCACTTATATTAGCCTTGCAGGAACCTATTTGGTCTTAATGCCAAATAATCCTAAAACAGAAGGGATTTCGCGGCGTATTGAAGGCGAAACCCGTAATGAATTGCGTGAAATTATAAGCTCTTTAGAAATCCCTGAAGAGATGGGTATGATTATTCGTACTGCTGGCTGTGGTAAAAGTGCCGAAGAACTGCAATGGGATTTAGATTATCTATTACAACTGTGGCAAGCCATTGAACGTTCTGCCAATGAACAAACCGCGCCTTTTTTAATTTTTCAAGAAAGCAACGTTATTATTAGAGCCTTGCGTGATCATTTACGTAATGAAGTTGAAGAGATTTTAATTGATAAAGAAAGCGCTTTTAAATTGGTGAAAACCTTTTTAAAGCAAGTGATGCCACATTATTTATCCCGTGCTAAGCAGTATCAGGATAGCGTTCCTTTATTTAACCGTTATCAAATTGAATCTCAAATTGAAAATGCCTATAAACGTGAAGTGTCACTGCCATCAGGCGGGGCAATTGTTATTGACCATACCGAAGCCTTAACCTCAGTTGACATCAACTCAGCGCGGGCAACAAAAGGCAGTGATATTGAAGAAACCGCGTTGAATACCAATTTAGAAGCTGCCGATGAAATTGCCCGACAATTACGTCTTCGTGATTTAGGCGGCTTATTTGTGATTGATTTTATCGACATGTTAGCCAATCGAAATCAACGTGCGGTTGAAGGTCGTTTAAAAGAGGCTTTAAAAATTGACCGCGCACGCATTCAAACAGGGCGTATTTCTCGCTTTGGTTTGCTTGAAATGTCGCGCCAACGTATCCGCCCGTCTTTAGGGGATTCAACTCAACTTTCATGTCCACGCTGTAAAGGTCAAGGCTCGATTCGCAATGTCGAATCAGTAGCACTTTCCGTGTTAAGAATCATTGAAGAAGAAGCGATGAAAAAAGGCACGGAAAAGGTTATTATTCATCTTCCAATCGAATCGGCAACCTTTTTGTTAAATGAAAAACGCAGTACCATTGAGGAAATTGAAAAACGCTTAAAGGTCGGTATTGTTATTTTACCAAGCAAACATTTAGAAACGCCTGCCTACACTATAGAGCGATTAAAAAATAAAGAAGCGGGGGATGAAAAACTAAGCTATTTGCAGATTGAAACGGAAGAAATTGTTCTGCCTGAGTTTGCAAAACAACAAACGCATAAAGCCGTACCAGCTGCTATTAAAGAGTTTTTACCCGATATGCCAGCGCCCGTTCAAAACAAAAAAACCTCAGCAAGCTTAATCCAACGTTTTTGGCAAAAATTAATTGGTGATAACGAAATTATTAGCGAGCCTAAAAAAACGGTTAGCACACCCATAGAAGATGTAAAAACTGCTGATAAGAGTGAAATCGATGCAACGGCACCGCGTCAAAATCGCCCCGCTCGTAAACGCAATAATAATCACAACCAACGTAATAACCCACGCCATTCGCCGAAAGCTAAAAACGAAAGTACACAACCAGAGACAGAGCTTAAAACAAAAACAGAGGTCGCGCCCGAAGATATCGCGCCTCAAAACAGTGAAGAGCCTAAAAAACGCCCCTCAAATCAAAATCGTAGACGCGGGCCTAATCGTAGAAAGCCACGTAATCCAAATTATAAAAAACCAAAAATTGATTTTAGTATTGACCATGATTCAGAAGCTAAATCAGCCGTAGAAAAACCGCAAAATACGGATAAAAAGGTTGATAAACCTGTCTCTTCAACCGTAGATGTAACCGCGAAAGCGCCAACGCCTGAAAAAACAGCACCCCAAAAAACGACTTCTGAAAAACAAGAAGTATAAACCACTAAGAGCCATTCCCAAAAAGATGGCTCTTTTATAGCCTTAATTACGCCAAACGATCCGTCGCAATATGATAATGCGGATCTTCACTCACATTTGCCTCTACCATATCCCCTGCTTGATTTAACAATTGACAACATTCAGGACTTAAATGCACTAAATGTAAGCGTTTTCCTTGTTTAGAATAGCGTACCGCCAAGGCATCAATCGCTTCCAATCCTGAATGATCTTGCACATGCGTGTATCGAAAATCAATCACAATTTCATCAGGGTCATTATGTGGATTAAACAACTTATTAAAACTGTGAATAGAGCCAAAAAACAACGGCCCGTGAAGCTCGTAAACTAATTGGTTTTTATCATCGGTATAGGTCTTAGCATTCATTTGTTTGGCAGCTTCCCATGCAAACACTAACGCCGAGACAATCACCCCTATCACAACTGCTATGGCTAAATCATATGCCACCGTTGTGCCTGATACTAAAATAATCACAAACGCATCTGATCGAGGGATTTTCTTTAAAATCCGAAGGCTTGACCACTCAAACGTCCCAATCACGACAATAAACATCACCCCAACTAAAGCCGCAATAGGAATGATCGCAATTAAGCTCGAGCCAAATAAAATAAAGCTCAATAAAAATAAGGCTGCTGAAATACCTGATAATCGACCCAAGCCGCCAGAATTAATATTAATCATGCTTTGTCCGATCATGGCACAACCACCCATCCCACCAAAAAAACCTGTGACAATATTGGCAGCTCCTTGAGCAATACATTCTTTATTGCCTTTTCCACGGGTTTCAGTTATTTCATCAACCAATTGCAACGTGAGTAATGATTCAATCAATCCAATAGCGGCAAATATACAAGAATACGGTAAAATAATTAGTAAGGTTTCCAGTGTTAACGGCACCGCTGGAATATGAAATTTTGGAAATCCCCCTGAAATATCGGCTAAATC
>JAGLBU010000038.1 GCA_023146575.1 Methylococcales bacterium | reverse complement strand
TAAGGATAATAATCCTTTAATAGAAATTTTAGCAAACTTAAGCAATGTGTCAGGCATAAAAAAACCTCCAACAATAAATTGCCAGAGGTTCTTATATATTCGTGGTGCCCAGGGGCGGAATCGAACCGTCGACACGAGGATTTTCAGTCCTCTGCTCTACCGACTGAGCTACCTGGGCGACACTTTGAAGCAAGCTCCTAAGTGAGCCGATTATTATACCTAATATTTCTATTTACACCAGAGTTTTTTTATATTTAATTTTCATTCAAACCTAATTCTTTTATTTTTCGGGTTAAGGTATTTCGACCATAGCCTAATAATATAGCCGCTTCATGCCGTTTCCCATGAGTATGCTTCAACGCTTCTTTAATCAATACTCGTTCGACCATCGGAATAATTTCTTTGGCTATTTCTTTATCATCCGCCTGCATTTTTTCAGCCGCTTTAGTGGCTAATAATTTTTCCCAATTATCTTCGCTGACAAGGTTTTTTTCAGCCTTTTTATTCAACAACTCAGGCGGTAAATCATCCATGTATATTTCGCGGCTCACCCCCATCACTGTCAACCATCGGCATAAATTTTCTAACTGCCTTACATTACCTAGCCACGCTAAAGTGGTTAAAAATGCTTCGGTTTCAGGTCGTAAAACTTTAATTTCAGTGCTTAATTCAAGAGATGCTTGATTTAAAAAGTGTCGCATTAATAACGGAATATCTTGCCGTCGTTCACGTAAAGGCGGAATATGAATTCGAATAACGTTTAGGCGATGAAATAAATCTTCTCGAAACCGCCCTTCTTCGACCAAATTTTCTAAATCTTGATGGGTTGCGGCAATAATACGGACATCGGCTTTAACCGAAATCCGCGCTCCGATGGGATAGTATTCACCATCCGCTAATACACGCAACAAGCGCGTTTGTAATTCAGCGGGCATATCCCCAATTTCATCTAAAAAAAGTGTGCCTTTATCTGCTTGTTCAAACCGCCCTGCCCTTCGTACTTGTGCGCCTGTAAACGCTCCGCGCTCGTGACCAAATAACTCAGACTCCATTAAATCTTTTGGAATTGCTGCCATATTTAAGGCAATAAACGGTTTTTTTGCCCGTGGGCTGTGTCGGTGCAAGGCTTTTGCAACTAATTCTTTACCTGTGCCTGATTCACCATTAATTAACACCGTAATGTGAGATCGGGCTAACCGACCGATGGCTCTAAAGACCTCTTGCATTGCAGGCGCTTCCCCTAAAATTTCAGGGGTGGATTCGAGTGTTAAGTCTTGTTCTTGCGGTTGTTCTGCTTGTTGTTTACTGTGGGTGCAAGCGCGTTGTGCAATTTCAATGACTTCTTTAATATCAAACGGCTTGGGTAAATATTCAAAAGCCCCCCCATGAAATGCTGAGACGGCACTTTCCAAATCTGAATGCGCGGTCATGACAATAATCGGAAGCTTAGGGTAGGCTTTCTGAACCTTTTCTAATAACTGTAAACCATTCATATCAGGCATTCGAATATCGGTAATTAAAGCATCGGGCTGATCTTTATTTAACGCCTCTAACAAGGCCTTGACATTAGAGAAACTCCGATTATTAATCCCTACTTTTTTAAAGGCTTTATCCAGCACCCAACGAATGGATTTATCATCATCAATCACCCACACTTTATTCGTTTCAACCGACATCATCGCACTCCAACGGTAAATACACTGAAAAAATAGTTTTATTCGGCTCGCTACAGCATTCAATGACACCATGATGCTGATTAATTAACGATTGTGAAATAGATAATCCTAGCCCTGTTCCCTCTGGGCGACCTGTAATCATTGGATAAAAAATTTGCCCCAACATATTTTCTTTAATCCCCATGCCATTATCAATAATATCCACCTTAACCAATAATTTATAATGCTTACGCCCAATGGTCATATTTCGGTGCACACGGGTTTTTAAAATAATTTTGCCATTCTCCTCACAGGCTTGCACGGCATTGCGCACAATATTTAAAAATGCTTGAATGAGTTGATTTTTATCTGCTTGTAACAAAGGAATGCTCGGGTCATAATCAGATTCTATTTCAGTATTTTCCGTGGCTTCTGCCATCACTAATTGCCGAACACGTTCTAAGGCTTGATGAATATTAAGCGATTTTTTTTGAGGCGGTTTATTAGGGCCTAAAATTTTATCAATCAACTCTTTCAATCGATCGGCTTCGGCGATAATAATCTGGGTATATTCCTTTAATTCTTCATCGTCTAATTCCAAATCTAACAATTGAGCCGCGCCTCTAAGCCCTCCTAAGGGGTTTTTAATTTCATGCGCTAAACCTCTGATTAACATACGACTAATATGATATTGCTCGACTAGCTGTTCTTCTTTGGTGATTTTAAGATGTTGGTCTAAAGGTTGTAATTCAACTAAAATTTTGTCACACATTTTATCCGCCAATAAAGGGGTAATGCTTAAATGTACCACTCTGCTTTTTTTTGGATTATCTAACGTTACTTCTCGGTCTACAAAGGCTTCATTATTTTGCAAACATTGTTTTAAATGCGCAAGCACTGAAGGGTTTGAACGCTTAAAAATCTCTTTGGCTGAACGTCCTATAATATGTTTAGCACTTTCCGCTAGCAACGCCTCCCCTGCTGAATTAATATACGTTAAGGTCAGTTTTTGGTTGAATAATAAAATGGCTTCATTCAAATATTCAAGTATTTTTTTGTGCATTAAGGTCATTTTTCCATTATCTTTGCATAAAACAAGCAATTTATAGACCAGAGTCGTTATTATTATTTTCCTCGTTTTTAGGGTCTTCTTAAATTTTAGTCAAAAAAAACGCCCCATAACGGGGCGCTTCTCAACAAGTCATAATTTACAAGCTGTAATACATATCAAACTCAACAGGATGCGTACTCATACGTAGACGCGTCACTTCTTCCATTTTTAAATCAATATAACTATCAATTACATCATCGGTAAAAACACCACCGCGTGTTAAAAATTCACGATCTTCATCTAAGGCTTTTAAGGCTTCATCAAACGAAAAAGCCACTTGAGGAATTAATTTTTCTTCTTCAGGCGGTAAATCGTATAAATCTTTATCCATCGCTTCACCTGGGTGAATTTTATTTTGGATACCATCAAGACCTGCCATTAACATCGCCGCAAAACACAAATAAGGATTGGCGGTTGAATCACCAAAACGCAGTTCAATACGACGACCTTTAGGATTGTTTACAAAAGGAATCCGAATTGACGCTGAACGGTTACGAGCTGAATACGCTAACATCACAGGCGCTTCAAACCCTGGTACTAAACGTTTGTAGCTATTGGTTGAGGCATTTGCAAAGGCATTTAAAGCTTTTGCATGTTTAATGATGCCGCCAATGTAAAATAAGGCCATTTCAGAAAGACCACCATACAAATCGCCTGAAAATAAATTTTCGCCATCTTTTGCAAGTGATTGATGGACGTGCATACCACTGCCATTATCACCCACCAATGGTTTTGGCATAAAAGTCGCTGTTTTACCATACGCATGGGCGATGTTTGCCACCACATATTTGAGCTCTAAAACTTCATCGGCTTTTTTCACTAACGTATTGAATCGTACACCAATTTCACATTGGCCTGCGGTCGCTACTTCGTGATGATGAACTTCAGTTGTTTGTCCCATTTCTTCCAAAACATTACACATAGAAGAGCGCATGTCTTGTAAAGAATCAACAGGTGGTACAGGAAAATAACCCCCTTTTACGCCTGGGCGATGACCAATATTACCGTCTTCATAGGCTTTTTCAGAGTTCCAGCCCGCTTCTTCTGAATCGACTTTATAAAAAGAATTGCCCATCGTTTCACCCCAACGAACATCGTCGAAGATAAAAAATTCATTTTCAGGACCAAAAAAAGCCGTATCCGCAATCCCAGTTGACTGCATATATGCTTCTGCACGCCTTGCGATTGAACGCGGATCACGTTCATACCCTTGCATGTCATTGGGTTCAATAATATCGCAACGCAAAATTAAGGTCACATCATCAAAGAAAGGATCTAAAACCGCCGTCGAAGGGTCAGGCATTAAAATCATGTCAGATTCGTTAATACCTTTCCAACCTGCAACTGATGAGCCATCAAACATGTTGCCATCTTCAAACGTATCTTCACTGATGCTATGCGCTGGAAAGGTCACATGCTGTTCTTTACCACGGGTATCACAAAAACGGAAATCAACGTACTTGACTTCGTGTTCTTCAATCATTTTTAAAACATTTGCTACTGACATTTAAATTTTCTCCTGATGGTAATTATTTTTATGCTTGTTTTTTGTTACAAAAAACCTGACCACTGTACCATTTTTTATGATAATTTTACTAGAAAAAACGGGGCATAAGCCCCGTCTTTTTTAAGTGGTTAAAGAATAGATTATATCTTTAGAAGCTGGCAGAAAGTGTTGCAACTGCTTTAGCATCATCCAATCTTCCAGCATCGGCATCATCAGTATCAGTGTAGGCAACTTCAAGGTTAAATGCTCCAAAGTCTCTGGCAACTCCAATTTTCCAATCCCAGTAATTATCCCCACCTGATTTTTGGTTGTAATAGCCAGCATGCCCTAAGAAAGTAACCGCACCTAAAGACTCAGGGAGCGTGTAATCAACCGACATATCAGTATATTCACCTGGTAACGTATGCTCAATTTTTAAACCATAATAAAAATAGGTGCTGAGGTTTAAATTTTCAATCGGAGTAACCGTCGCACCAAAATACAATTCATTGAAATTTAAATCACTTTCAGAAGGATATTCATAGCGTAACCAACCAACATCATAATTTATATTGATACCCGCTAATTCAATGTCTCTGGAGAAACCAGCATAAATATCTAACTCAAGGCTGGTTGTATCACCAAACTCAACGTTTGATCCCCACACACCGATATAGGCTCCTGACTCATGTGAAAGATCAAAAGAGCCTTGAATTGAGGGTTCGTTATTCGATTGAGAAACCCCTCGCCAAACATAATCGGTGGTTAACGCAACGCTTGCACTGGTTTCAAAACCATCAGGTAACATGGACGCTGTTCCTGACGAGGTGCCGCCGAGTTCGCGAGAAATAGTTGCAACAACACGACCATCATTTAAACCTTGACTACCACCATAAACACCGCCTGCAGCGTGATTATCCGTATCAAGATAAGCGACCTCAAAGTTAAAACCACCTACATCAACCGCAGCCCCTACTTTCCAGTCCCAGTAATCATCGCCAAAACTGTCCGTGTCTTTTTGGTTGTAATACCCTGCATGTGCCAATAAAGAAAATACAGCAGGTGCATCAGGAAAAAAGGTATAGCGCGCGGAAAGATCCGTGTATTCACCTGGTTTTACCCCGTGTATTTTTAATCCGTAATAATAATAAGCACTGAATTCGAAATTATCAAACGGGGTGATGGTTGCACCAAAATACAACTCGGTAAAATTCGCAGGCGATGAGGCCGTATATTCATAATGCAACACCCCAATATCATAATTTAGACCAAAAGGAAGTTTGCCGCCAAAGTCTAAATCACGTGAAAAACCTGCATAGGCATCCAGCTCCATACTGGTTCTTTGGTCACCAAATTCAACATTTGACCCCCAAACACCCATATAAAACCCTGTTTCATGACTTAAATCAAACGACCCTTGAATCGCTGGATCATTATTGCTTTGTGAAACCCCACGCCATATATAATCAGTGGTTAGCGCAACACTTGCCGTTGGTGTAAAACCATAAAAAGTATCATCCTCTTCTGCTAAAGCGACGGATGATGTTGCTAATAAGCTAATAGCAATCGCAAGATGTGTTTTTTTCATACCCATACTCATAAAATTTTGTAAACATTAATAATATTAGCACATAATCAGCCTGCCTCACAAAACCTTTTAATACAAGGAGTTATAAATCCTACCGTCTTTAATGATAAAGGTTGTTTGCACCAAAATGATGCTGTTGTTAAAAGGCAACAGTCCTCGCTAATTTTATTTTAAATAAAGGCTTTAAATCAATAAATTAGCGATACTATTCAACTTTATTATTTACTAAATCTTTTATTCTTTTTTAAAAAAAACTCACAACGCACCACAACAGTGCTGGTAATTATTGAAATCAACCCTATTCCTCTGACCTCTAAATTTCAATTAAATCACATCCTAATTTCGCTAAAAATTTTCCTTACCACTGAGTTAAGCCCCTTAGATACTTAAATCATCTTTTTTAAAGCAAGACTTGAAAATATTTGGCACACTCCGTGCTTGATTTATTAAAGATATTTAACCAAAGGAACCATTATGAAATTAATCACTGCGATTATT
>JAGLBU010000378.1 GCA_023146575.1 Methylococcales bacterium | reverse complement strand
ATGTGAAAAAACGAAAAATTAGTGGAAGCACTCGAAGTGAAAATGACAGTCGATGTCGAGATACTTTTGCGAGTTTAAAGAAAACCTGTCGAAAGCTCGGTATTTCATTCTGGAAATACCTCATTGATCGAACCTCAGAGGAAAATAAAATTTATCCCATGGCTAAGATTATTCAGAACGCTACCTGTGGATTATGAGAAGTTACCACCTTTCACCTCAAGAAATCGAAAAGGACTTAATGATAATTGTTCATATATTAGGCTATCACACATGTAAAGCTGAAGGTGGCTGGAGCTACATTAAGTCAGAATCACCGTTTTTAAGTGGCTCAGGAAGTAATCAATGGCTAACACAGGGGTATTACTTTTGGACAGATAGTGATTATTTTGCCCATAAATGGGGTAAAAACAGCTATAATGACGATTATGCTATTGTAAAATGTCATATGGAAATAGAAAACTCTCTAGTATTGGATCTTGTTGGCTCAGTGGAATCACAAATACTTTTTAAAAAAGCATTAGATAAATATAGAGCTAGACTAAATAAGGCTAATCCAAATAGTAAACAAGAGCCTACAGTGCAGGCGGTTATTGCATTTTTGAGAAAAGTGTCTAAACAAAATAGTGGTGTTTTTCCATTTGCCGCAATTAAAGCGCAAGACACATCAACTAAATACAACATTAACACCATACCTTTTACTGGTGGAAAAGAAGAGATGATAACTAATATTCAAAGACAGCAGTTATGTTTATTTGAATGCTACTCTAATTTAATTACAAAAAAAGAAGTTATTTATCCTGAAGAATTTAAAAAAAGGTGCATATTATGAACAATATATACAAAAAATCTCTAGACTTAATGGATGAATATTTTGACTCTATAAGTGATCAAGAGTTTCTTGAAGACTATTTAGCGATAGAGGAGCATCAAGGACCTTTAGCAAAGGATTTTTTAATTGAACACTCAATAAAAGAAAATTTGTTACCGAACAACTATACAATCATTGGTCAAGAACTCATGCTGGAGTTTAGTGATATTGAAAAAGACTCTTCTAGCCCTATTATCCATACTAAAGAAGTGAAATCAGCTATATATGACTCATCATATGCAGCTAATGATGAGAGCTGTTTTTATGACCTTAGTCTTGCTGCATAGATGAATATTCGTTTAATTAATTCAATTGTTGATGAGCTATCGCTTTCAAAAGCAGATGAACCATTAGGAGAAATGGAGTTCTCTATGGTTACGGCATTTTCTAAAGATTCTCTTAATAGCTTTCTGATTATTTTTGATTTAAAAGTTCAGGTTGGCAAAGATCGTATTTTAACTATTAAATATATTTCAGAGTTTGAGGCTGACCAAAATATTAGTGAAAATGATAGAGAATCCCATTTTTTTTATATCAATGCTCCTGCAATATCATTCCCTTTTCTACGTGCTTATATAGGAAATCTAACGCTTAGTTCTGGCTTTGACCCAATAATATTACCTGCTATTAATTTTGTAAAATTAGCAGAAGGTACAAAATCACAGATAGAAACTTAAAAAACATAAATCGGGTAAGGGCT
>JAGLBU010000377.1 GCA_023146575.1 Methylococcales bacterium | reverse complement strand
GCACTTCAGAGTTGAATCCACCGTATTTTTTAATTTTAAAAAAGTACTTAAAAAACCAACTAACTACAACTTAGAAGCTAAATTCGCGCCCGTTTGTAGTTGTTTTAATTGTTTTAATTGTTTTAATTGTTTTAGAGGGGGGGTTCTATTTATAAATCATTATGTTACAAGTCTAACTATTAGTAATTTGGTGTTAACTATTAGTAATTTGGTGTTAACTATTAGTAATTTGGTGTTAACTATTAGTAATTTGGTGTATATTGAGGTTTTATAGAGATTTATTTCTATTAATCATGTGTTTTTATTTGTAATTTCATGGTTTTTTAAAACATGTCACACTTAAAAAACATAATTTAAAAAAAATTTTGTATACTTATCAATTTGTTGAATCTCTAACTATTGCTAATTTGGTGTGTTTTGCATAATTTAAAAAAGAAAAACAACTTACCATCATCTTTGATTGTTACTCAATCTAATCATCTAGTGGAGGCTCGATATAACTTGAGTTTAGGTGAGCAACGTTTGATTTTAGCTATGATTTCTCAAATTCAACCTAATGATGAAGACTTTAAACCTTATCAGATTAGTATTGCTGAATTTGCTGATTTTATAGGTGTAAGTAAAAACTCTATGTATCAGGAGTGTCAGAAAATAACCAAAAAACTTTTGAGTCGGGTAGTTGAAATTAATGAGTCGAATGGATTGTTGCAAACAGGTTGGGTGTCATCAGCCAAATATATTGATGGAAGCGGTATAGTTAATTTAGCATTTGATCCATTATTAAAACCATATTTGTTGCAATTAAAAGGTAATTTTACTTCTTGTAAATTTGATATGTTGTTGAGCTTCAAAAGCCAGTACACAATGCGTATGTACACATTATTAAAGCAATATGAATGCTTAAAAGAACGAAAAATAGAGCTACAACAACTTCGTTATATGTTAGGAATTAGAAAAAATCAATATGCTTTGTATAGTAATCTAAAGAAAAATGTTTTGGAATTCACTAAAAATGAACTTTCAAAAAAGTCAGACCTATATTTTGAATTTGATGAGATAAAATATGGACGTAAAGTGGGCGCGATATGTTTTCGTATTATTTCCAAGAAATATGTTGAAGCACCTACAGTTGATATATCATCTAATGTAACCCTCATAACACCTGAACCATTCTTATCAGAAAATCAAATTAAGCCAGTATTAACTGAATTAACATCGTTAGTACCGGAGCAGCATAAAACCAAGAAAACCGTTCAGGCAGGATTAAAATCCTATGAGAAGAAACATGGGTTTGATTATGTTAAGAGAAATATTCTTTACAGTAATTCGAAAGCTGATAAATCATATGCAGGATTCCTTAATAAATCACTAAAAGACGATTGGGGGCATGATTGGGAGCTTGAACAAAAAGAAGTTCCTGTGAAGGAAGTGTGGGAACGTCAAGGATTTACTAGCGAAAAAGAATACAATGAAATCATGTATCGCAAGCAGATGAAAAATTACAATAAGAAACCCAGACCTGACTGAAATGGTTTAGTGGGTTCTGTCGCAAGTATTGTTAAA
>JAGLBU010000376.1 GCA_023146575.1 Methylococcales bacterium | reverse complement strand
GGCGCATCCTTAGGGCCTGGTGATCCTGATTTAATCACCCGCCGCGCATGGGCATTATTGCAATCAAATGCGCAATGGGCATACCCTGTCAAAAAGAAAAAAGGCGTGAGTTATGCCTTACAAATTGCCATAGAAGCAGGCTTAACTTTACCTGAAAACAGCCTAGAACTAGTGTTTCCAATGACACATGATCGGGAAATTTTAGCCAAATATTGGTTACAAGCGGCGCAAACGGTTTTAGAAATTCTCAATCAAAATCAAGACGTGGTGTTTTTAGTCGAAGGCGATGCTTCTACCTTTTCAACCTTTCAACATCTCGCTAAAACCGTCAAAGCATTAGATGATAAAATTAACATTGAAACCATTGCAGGTGTTACCTCTTTTAATGCCGCCGCCGCTTGTGCAAATATGCCCTTAGCCGATACTGATGATACCGTGGCGATTATTCCCGCAGGCTATGGTATTGAAATGATTGAGGTATTATTAGACGATTTTGACACCTTGATTTTATTAAAAGTCAAACCGTTGTTAGATGATATCATCGACTTTTTAACCGATAAAAACTTATTGGAAAAAAGTTGTTTTATTGAAAAGGCAGGCTCGCGGGAAGAACGTATTATTCATGATATTGCGAGTTTAAAAGGACAAAAAGTAAATTATTTATCGCTTATTATGATTCAAAATCCTTATCGTCAACGGGGTGAGATGATTCGCGGTTGTCGAAAAAAAACCTAAATTTTTTAACGCTATGGCTTGATCTCTTGAAGATAGTTTAACCATGTTTGTGCACTAACCGCCGTTTCTTTATAAATACTTGCCAGTTCAAATGCGATGGTTGCCTCTGAGATATTTTTTAAATGATAGTGCGTAATCCCTAATATTAATTGACTTCGCCCTTGTTGCGAAAACACACCTAATTTTAAAGCCGCATTAAAGGATTCCAATGCCTGTTGCCATTTTTTATCACTTGCATAAATTTGGGCTAATTTTTCATAAACCGAAGCGCTTGGCGCTAAAGCTAAAGCAGATTCCAAATATTTTTTAGCGGCTAACGGCTCTTTCGCGCTTAACCATGCTGCTCCTAATAATTCTAAATTTTTAGCATTTTCAGGGACTTTTTTCGCTAAAAACCATTCTTCTAAAAACTGTGCGCCTTTATGAGGCGTATTCGCGTATAAAAATAATTTTGCTAATTCAAGTAATTCATCTTCGGTCGTTAAAAAACCCCGTTGATAAGCTAAATGTTTGATAGCCGCCGCTTTGGTATAATTTCCTGCATTATGATACGCCGCGCTTAATTGTTGCCATTGGTCTTTATTTTCAGGGTCTTTCGCCAATTTTTTTTCTAATACGACAATCGCTGCCTGAAAATCTTTGGTTTTGTAACCTAAAGCTAGTTGTAATTCTGTCCATGATTTAGGCGGATTTTCAGTCGCTGAAGTTGCTTTTTTAACCAACGTCGTCGCTTTGTCATATTGTTTATTTTGACTGTAAAGGTTCGCTAATAATATGGCCGTTTGGGGAGCAGGATCAGGGTTGTGTTTATACCAAGCATCCAGTAATTGAAAGGCTTTATCTTGTTCTTTATTGGCCAAATAAAATTGCCCTAAACTTAACTGTGCTTTTTGAGTCGCTTCATACGGCAAAGATTTTATGGCTAAAGCATTCGTTAAAAACTCAATGGCCTTTGGGTAATTTTTTTGCACGCTATAAATACTGGAGAGACTGCGTAAAAGAACGGCTTTTTCATACGTATTTTTAGTCTGATTTAACGCTTTTTGTACAATATTTTCAGCCTCTGTGTAGGATTTTTTTGTAATAAGTTCATCAACTTTTTTTAGCTGATAATACACAGGCTTTGAAACCACATCCGCAAAACTGGGACTTATATTCCCAAGCGTTGCGACCATGAATACAGACAAAATACATTGAGTTAGTTTCATGGTAATTTAAAACGTATCGTTTGAGTCATTCGTTGAGAAACTGCACGACCATTCACTTTTTTAGGTTTAACGCGAAAACGTCGAACCGCACTCAGTGCCGCACTATTAAAAACACTACTGCTTGAACCCACCACCGATGCACCGCTTATCGAACCACTAGGTGTGACCATAAAGCTAACTTTTACCCAGCCTTCCTTACCACTTCGCATCGCACGTCGTGGGTATTTAGGCCGTGCACGTGAAAGCACTTTTGCCGAGGAATTTCCACCTTTAACACCACTGGATGATTTTGATCTCGCTTGTGTTGCCTTAGATTTTTTCCTAGCTTTCTTTTTAGCCGATTTTTTCATGCGCTTAACTTTTTTAGTTGAGGCTTGAATCGCTCGTAGTTCAGCTAATAAATCCGCTCGAGTGTTCTTTCTGCTTTTTTTCTTAGCTTTTTTCTTAGTTTTTTTCTTTTTACTACTTTTTTTCGATTTTTTCTTACTGGATTTATTTTTGCTACTTTTTTTCGATTTTTTACTACTTTTTTTCTTACTGGATTTATTTTTACTGCTTTTTTTCAATTTTTTATTACTTTTTTTCTTACTCGATTTATTTTTACTACTTTTTTTATTCGATTTTTTCTTTTTACTAATCTTCTTTTTATTGATTTTTTCAGAACGGTTCTTGATTTTTTTCTTAAGCTTTACCTTTTGTTTTGTTTTATTTTTTAGCTTAATTTTAGGTATCTTTTTCAGTTTTGGCGTCTTCTTTTTAAGCTTCGGGATTTTCTTTTTAAGCCTAGGAGTCTGCTTTGGCTTAGGTATTGGTTTTGCTTCAACCGCAGGTTTTGGCTTAATAATTTCTTTTTTAGCTTCAAACAGCTTCACATCCGCATTGGTTAATGGCTCAGGTTCTGCCATCGCAAGCATAGGGATTTCCATGTCTGGCATCACTTGTTGTTCAAGTGGTTTTTGCGGCTCTGGAGGCGGTGGTGGAGGCGGTGCTAACAACTTTTCAGGAGGTTTTGGTTTTTTTTCAACCTTTTCCTCAAGCTTTTTGAGTTTAATAAATTCGGTCATTTGCAATGACTTACTGGTTTTCATTGGCTGTTGATTATTAATAATCATCGCCTGCATTAGCCAAAATAAGCCTAATGAAATAAAAATACCAAAGAGAAGAGCTAAACTTGGACGCTTCACAATCAGTCTGTATCAGTGGCGATAGAGGCGTTCATCACCCCTGCTAAACGAATTTGATCCATCACTTGAATAAGGACTTTGGTTTTGGATTCTTTATCGGCGGCAACAATAACAGCACCTAAGGGGTTTTCTGCATGTAAGCGCGCAATATTGGCACGTACCGATCGAATATCAACCAGTTGCTTATCAATCCA
>JAGLBU010000375.1 GCA_023146575.1 Methylococcales bacterium | reverse complement strand
AAAGCCTTTCGAGCCTATTATCAAAAAATATTCCCCTCATTATCGCTTAAAGATTATGCCGATGGACTGTATGCAATTGATCCTGTTTCACGCGCGTCATGGGTCGAAATAGAATTATTTCCACCGTATGAATTTGCGATTGATGCAGGGAAAAAATTATTTGAAACCCCGTTTAAAAATGGAAAAACTTATGCAGATTGTTTTAAGAATAAAGGTATTGCGATTGCTCAAAATTATCCAAAGTGGGATGTTATTAAAGCCAAAGTTGTTACCTTAGCCAGCGCCCTTAATGATTGCCACATAAAACACCAGCAAGTGCCTTTGTCATATAAAAAAGGGAAAATCAGTCAATTATTAGCTTATATGGCCTATACTTCGCGCGGTTTAAAAATTAATATTAAAATCCCGACAATGGATGCACAAGCATTAGCGGCTTACGAGCAAGGTAAACACTATTATTATCAACGCCGTGGACAATTAAATTTTTCTTGTGCCGTTTGTCATATTGATAATGTTGGAAAACGTCTTCGTGCCGATATGTTAAGTCCTGCGTTAGGACATACCACAAACTGGCCGAGCTACCGTTTTAAATGGGGTGAAATGGGAACACTTCATCGGCGTTTTATCGGATGTCACCAACAAATTCAAGCCAAAGTACCAAAAGCTCAATCAGTGGAATTGCGTAATTTAGAATATTTTTTAACTTTTATGGGGAATGGGATTCCTCTTAATGCACCTAGTACCCGACGATGATTAAAAAACAAGCCAGTTGTAGCGATATTTATGAGCAAGGATTACTACCTGTCGATCAAGCGCTCGCTTCAATTTTACAATCTGTCCCTGTAATTGAAGGATTTGAACAGTTAGCCATTGAAAAAGCCTGTCGCCGATGTTTAGCCCAAAATATCAAAGCAGAGCTTAATGTCCCAGCTTATAATAATTCAGCCGTCGATGGCTATGCGGTTTTAGATGAAGACCTTAGCCAGCCAGAACCCATTAAGCTTAAAATAATTGGCAAAGTTTTTGCGGGGAGCGCTTACCAAAGCCGCCTTAAAACAGGTCAATGTTTACGAATTATGACGGGTGCGGCGCTTCCTTTGGGTATGAAAACCGTATTGATGCAAGAACACGTCGCCATTGAAGGCGATTATATTTTGTTAGGCAATCGTCATCACTCGGGTGAAAATGTCCGTTTAAAAGGGGAAGATATAAAAAAAGGCGAAATAGTATTACGCGCAGGAAAGCTATTAACACCACCTGATATTGGCTTATTAGCGTCGTTAGGCATCGCAGAAATTAAAGTAAAACGAAAATTACGCATTGCGATTGCCTCCAGTGGCGAGGAAGTATTTGCGTTGGGTGAAAAGCGTTCCTCTTCAGGGCTTTATGATAGCAATCGTTACAGCTTATTAGCCGCGTTAGACCGTGTGGATATTAGCGTAATGGATTTAGGTATTTTGGAGGATAATCCCGCGCATTTATTAAGCGCATTTAAGCAAGCAGCCACTACGGCGGATTTAATTATTTCGACAGGGGGCGTTTCTGTAGGCGATGCGGATTACACACGAGCAGCATTGCAACGTACAGGGCAAGTCGATTTTTGGAAAATTGCAATTAAACCAGGGAGACCATTAGCATTTGGAAAAATAAATGACACCGTTTTTTTTGGGTTACCAGGTAATCCTGTCGCGGTAATGGTCACTTTTTATCAATTTGTTTTACCCGCGATTGAGCGAATGTTAGGGGTAACCCATAAATTAACCGCCCCCATTTTTAACGCCCGTGCATTAGAGCCAATACGAA
Source organism: Methylococcales bacterium (assembly GCA_023146575.1). Lineage (GTDB taxonomy): Bacteria > Pseudomonadota > Gammaproteobacteria > Methylococcales > Methylomonadaceae > WTBX01. Next base: position 961 of record JAGLBU010000375.1, on the reverse strand, counting down.
AACGAGTCGGGCGTTCCGAAGTTCAGCGAGGGATTTTAAGCCAAGATTCCCAAGGCCATTGGACGGTAAAAACCACAGGCAAACAGGGTTCTGGGATTTTACAGTCCATGAGTCTAGCCAACGCCTTTATCTTATTGGAACACCAGCAAGGAAATATAGAAACAGGCGATAAGGTTAAAGTACAACCTTTTGCGGGATTATTTTAAGGATAAAGAGCCACCGTATCCAATCCTAAATTTTCAGAAAAACCATAATTTATGTTGAGAATTTGAACGGCCTGCCCCGCTGCCCCCTTGACTAAATTATCAATCACCGATAAAACCACCAGCGTATTTTCACCTTGGGGTTTAAATAATCCTAGCTGACAAAAATTACTGCCGCGCACATTTCGAGTATTTGGTTCTACGCCTAAATCCAGCACTGTTACAAAATTTTCATCCTGATAATGTGTTCGATATAAAGCATGAATATCGGCTAAATCCGCCGTTGTTTTAGTATAAATAGTGGCGTAAATGCCTCGAATCATCGGGATTAAATGTGGCGTAAACGTTAAACCGATTTCATCCATAGAAACTTTATTTTCCGCAGATGCCATCGCCGCCAAACCTTGTTTTATTTCGGGTAAATGTCGATGTCCTTCCACCGCATACGCTTTTACACTTTCACCAATTTCACTCATAATCATCGGAATTGCACCGCGACGACCACCACCACTGACACCCGATTTTACATCCGCAATAATATTATCAAAATCAATCAAACCTTGTTCCATCAACGGCATTAAGCCCAATTGCACCGCCGTCGGATAACAACCTGCACAGGCAATTAAAGACGCGGTTTTAAGTTGCGCACGATTAACCTCGGGCAAACCATACACACTCTCCTTAATTAAATCAGGGCAGGCATGAGCCATGCCGTACCATTTTTCCCACACTTTTACATCTTTTAATCGAAAATCTGC
>JAGLBU010000374.1 GCA_023146575.1 Methylococcales bacterium | reverse complement strand
CCACCATGCCGCCCACACGCATACGGGTGTTTTTTGGCGCTTCACCACTGGCAATTTGGGAGGCAGAATAAAATAAATTAATGTTTTGTTCTAAGGCAAATAAGGTCAGTCCTATGGCAATTGCGCTGCCAAAAACCAACGCTAATATAATAATAAGACGTTTTTGTCGTGTTGGAGTCATAAGTTTTGTTCGCGTCGTAATTGACGTTTAGCGTTTTTAAAAAAAGCACGTTTGTTGAGAATCATCATTACTATGTTATATAGGAAAAGGCTTGAAAACAGGCCGTAGCTAAGCCACACATAGAGTCCATGTTTTCCCATTTGTAAAAAATCGGCAAAGGATGCAAAATGCCCCATTTGAAATAACTCCTGTAGCGTTAATAGTTTTTGATGATTTCTTTCACCCAGTCGGCGCGTTTTTCACGGCGTAGGGTTTCAATTCGTGCATTTGACATCAGTATTACCGTAAAAAAACCATAAAACCCTAGTACCATAATTAATAATGGAATCCACATTTCAGGCGGCATGGCAGGTTTTTCGGTGATGGTAAAGGTGGCAGGCTGGTGTAAAGTATTCCACCATTCAACTGAATATTTAATAATCGGGATATTGACCAAGCCGACTAGCGCTAGAATGGCTGAGGCTTTATCGCTGCTGGCAATATTATCAAAGGCGGATGACAATGCAATGACACCGATATAGAGGAAAAATAAAATCAACATGGAGGTTAAACGCGCATCCCACACCCACCAAGCGCCCCATGTAGGTTTTCCCCAGATAGCGCCTGTAGCTAAGGCAATAATTGCAATGGAGGCTCCAATCGGAGCCGCGCATTTTGCCATGACATGCGCCATTTTTATTTTCCAGATTAAGCCAATCCCCCCTGCGACCGCCATTAACATGTAACACGATTGTGCGAGGATGGCAGATGGAACGTGAATGTAAATGATTCGGAAGCTGTTGCCTTGTTGGTAATCTTCTGGGGCAAAAACGAGACCCCAGACTAAGCCTGTGGTAAGCAGTAATACGGTAATAATGGTGAAGGCAGGTAATAATTTTCCGCTGATTTCATAAAACCATCGTGGCGAGGCCAGTTGGTAAAACCAACGTGGAAATTTGATTTTCATTGAGTTCCTTAGGGTGCATATCAAGCATTTAAATCAGCTGCTACTGATAGACTGCTCTAGGGTCGTAAAAATTCATTTATTTTAAATGCGCAAGGAATGTTGCTGTGTTGTCATGCACGTATTGTGAAATAGGTTTGTTTTAATTATGAGGCGCTCTCCCCTTGAAAGACTAGGCTGGTTTTCCATAAAAACTCAACGAGGGATGATTCATATTGGTATTGATCTAAGGCAATATTGTAGTGTATTTTAGAGATGGGAAAATGTGAGACATGAAAGGTAAAAATGGGTTGTTTATCTTTCAGGTGGTACTTAATCACAAATGTTCCTTTACCGTCTTTTTTAGGGGTTTTAAGCGCCTTTGAAATTTTTGAGGTATAAGTTGGTAATAATTGCTTGAGTTGATCTGGGTATTTATTATGCGCAACGCTGTATCTTAACAAAGGGCTTCTAATGTCATGAAAGGCTACCCGTCTTTTTTGGTTAAGGAGGTGAACATCATGGTCGCCAACAAAAAATAAATACAATAATGGGGTGATGAAGACAAGTAAAACAATTGAGAGTGCGAGTAAATTTTGTAATAGCCAGTTTTTTTCGGCGCGGTGGACAGCGTCAATATCTTTAAATTCTAATTTTGACCAAAGTTTGGTGTCATAAGTGTTGTAATTTTTGCATTCAGAACATTGCCCGTGTTGAATGTTGCCTAAAGGTTCTTGGCAAACACCACAAAGTTTTGGCAGCCAGCGCGTGAAGATCAGCCGCCAGACCAGTAAAGCAAACAGCACCATGACACAAATATAAAACAGTTGTAGAGATGCTTTGTCTATTTGCGTGATAATGGCTAAACCCACCAGCACATAAAGGATCTGAAAAATATTGACGAGTGTT
>JAGLBU010000373.1 GCA_023146575.1 Methylococcales bacterium | reverse complement strand
CCATTATTAAACTCCAATTTCTTTTAATAAATTAATAATTTCTTTCTGAGCTTTTTTGTTGGACTCTGTTTTTGCTTTTAACTCTGTAACACCTAATCCTTCTGACGCAGATAAATGATAAATACTGCGTTCACAGATAAATGTCTCTAAAATTCTAATTTGAGGAAATTCTCTTAAAAAATCCTTAGCCTCATCAACCTCTTTAACTCTTGGGTTTGTTGGGCTCATAGATATCACCGCGTAAACGTTTAATTCAGGGTTTACAATTAAAGCCTCTTCAATAATTGGTTGAAGCAAAATTAGGTTATTAAGATCAAACTGGGTCGGCTTAAATGGCACAAGAAAAACGTCTGCTGTAATTAGACCATGTCTTAGGTTTTTCTGATCAACACCCGCAGCATCTAAAAAAACATACTCATAGCGTCTATTTAAATCTCTAATCGCACCCGATAAATCACCTGACTGCTTTTGAACACTGTAAATTTCTTTTACATCATCTGAAAGTTTTTGCGAGCGTTCATCATTCCACATTGTGGAAGATTTTTGTAAATCAGCATCAACGATCATTACATCTTTATTTTGACTTGCTAAAAGCGCAGCAAGGTTAACAGTTAATGTGGTCTTACCAGTTCCACCTTTATTTCCACCTATATAGATTTTTGGCATTTACTATCCTTTTTAATATCTTTAAAATGTTAAAAAGATATCTTTTTAACTCTAAATTAAAGTATAACGTATTTTTAGTGTGTGTCTATAAATAATATTAAAAAGATACTCATTTAATATATTTTTTAACATCTAAAAAGTTCCAATAAAACTTTAAGATGGGAACAGGAATTAAGGTAAGTAACTTTAAAACAACCGATATTAGATTTAAATAGGTTGATAGTCTCCAGAAGATGTAGGGAAATTTATCAATCTTTAGTGCTCTCTATTAGAGATCGAGGGGAACCTAAAACTTTATTCAGAAGTAATCGTTAATAGCTGTTTTAAGATGATTTAAATTTTTAATAGTGTGAGAGATAGAAAGATATACTTTTGTTTACTGTAGAGCATTTAACGTTTGATATATTGATTAAAAATCATCATTGATGACTTTAAAAATATGTTTTTTTGATTTTTGTTTAAAAAAATAAGTTTAGAAATCCAGTTAGATAAGTTAGATATAGTTACAGCCTAAAAAAACTTCTGTATCCCTTGATACTCATATCATGTAATTTTTTAAGCGTTCCAAGAATGCCGATAGTGTTCCAAGAATGCTACTAAAGTTATAATGTTCTTAATATGCCGATACTTTTAATGAAAAGTTCGATAGAATAAAACAAAAAATGTTCTTGATATGCCGATACTATGACTAAAAATTTAATGCCCGATAGATATAAACAAACAGATTTTTTTATCTGTGATATTTTTGATTCGTTTAAAGACGATCTGGCATCAATGGAGCACCCTGTTTTTAGTTTATCAACTAAACCAGATCATCGACTTCTTGAGTACGACTATAAAGGGGTTAATATCAAGATAAAACCGAGTTACACGGGACTTGCGACTATTTTTGATAAAGATATATTAATGTATTTAGCGAGTTCGCTAATGAACTCTAAAAACCAAGGTGAGTGCATTTCTAAAATTGTCAGATTTACAAGCTATGACTATTTTTTATCTACAAATAAAAAAACAGGTGGTACGCAATATAAACAGCTTAATGAATCGCTGGAGAGGTTGAGCGGTACTAGAATACAAACAAACATCAAAACAAATGGTAAAGAAATTACGAGAGATTTTGGTTTGATTGATTATTGGGAAACGGTTAAAGAGGATAAAGGCGGTAAATCTATTCTTGTAGAAGTTAAATTATCGGACTGGTTTTATAATTCGATTCTTGGTGATGAAGTTCTAACAATAGATAAAGACTATTTTAGATTAAGAAAACCGACGGAGCGAAGGATATATGAGTTAGCGAGAAAGCACTGTGGCAGCCAAATTGCATGGAAAATAAAACTAGAAAACCTTAAAGAAAAAATTGGGACAGTAACAACAATAAGGAAGCTACGATTCAACATGAAGCAGCTTGCTGAAAGTAACCATTTACCAGAATACA
>JAGLBU010000372.1 GCA_023146575.1 Methylococcales bacterium | reverse complement strand
CCATAAATCTTATAATCAATACCATCGGTATAATCACTATTCCCAAAACCTGCCGAAGCATCCGCAATTTGTGAAGTAACATCCACGCTTGTGTTAGCCACTCTATGCTCAACACGTGTTGCCACTGCCGTTTCAATCGGAAAATGGGTCGGTTTCGGTGAAATCATAGATTCAGGCGGCGGCGGAAAAGGCGTTACCCCATCTTTTTTTATGCGCCGAATTTCATCGACATTAAACACCAATTGCCAATCTGCCCAGCCTACTTGCCAACAATAAGCACCAGGATGTTCTCTCACAAAGGCTTTTGCATAATTTATATCATGGGGGCCTGTTTGATTATTGTTCTCTGAAAAATACCATTCACTCATGCGATCACTCCTACTTTTAAATGTGTCACCCGTTATTTTTTTATCGCTTTAAAATAAGGGCTTTGAATTTTGCTTGGAAATTTTTGATAAAGCACGTTCGTCGTAAAATCCCCTTCGGCATACGAAGCCACTTGATAAGGGTCAAAACTAAATTGCAAACCGATTGAACTGATATTCCACGCGGTAAAATTTTTAATATGTCGACCTGCACCTTCTGTCACCCATTCTTTGACCGAATTATCACCTTGTTTTTTTAATATTTGAGTGATGCTTTCTTTCGAGATAATCTCAACAAAATTGGTATTTTTTTTAAATAAATCCGCCAGTTTTAACACCTTACCTTTTTTCAAATCATAATTAAGCGTATAACTCTCCTTATTCCCATGCGCCCCCCCACTGTATGAGGATTCAATAAATAAAACGCTCACTAAATCCTGATTCAAAAACGTCACCTCATAATTAACCGTTAAATCATAAGGCGCACTGCTTTTATCAACATCCTCTTCTAAAAACATTTTATTAAAATTATTAACTTGATCCATCACTGTTTTTTTAGCCCAGCGATTAAAATCTGTGGCATTTTTCGTGTTCGCTAACGTAATTTTAGGGTAACGAACATCAATCGCCCAGTTTTGCTGTTTATTTTGATTGTTATATTCTTGGGATTTAATCTGCGGTTTACTGACGTTATTTTTAGCGTTAACTTGTAAGACAAAAAATAAAATTATCAAGGTCATACTTACAAGGCTTATTTTTTTTATGGAGATCATGTTCCGCCCAATTAATTTATCATTTAAGAAAAAATTAAGGATAGCATATTCGCTCTCTTCTGGATGGCATTGCGTTAATTTGTTAAAATTGCTCACATAACTTTTAAACTAAAGCGTGAGAAATAATAATGGAAGCAACCGTAAAATGGGTCGATGGGCGAATGTTTGTGGGTGAAACAGGCAGTGGTCACGCGGTGATTATGGATGGTCCTCCCGATCATGGCGGACGCAATATGGGGATTCGCCCGATGGAAATGATTTTACTCGGCGTAGGTGGTTGTTCCTCATTTGATGTGATTGAGATACTACAAAAAGGTCGGCACAATATCAGTGATTGCAAGGTTGAAATCAGCGCAGAACGAGTTGATGCAATTCCCAGTGTTTTTAGTAAAATACATTTACATTTTGTCGTCATCGGTCAGGATTTAAAATCAACAGTGGTTGCACGAGCGGTTAAATTATCCGCTGAAAAATATTGCTCGGCTTCGATTATGCTGTCAAAAAGCGTGGAAATTACCCATGATTTTGAAGTGAAAAACTTAGCACACAAGTAAACTTAGACTCAGTTTTCATGTTAATATGAGGTAGATTTGAATGAATATTTAGCGTTTACACGAATAAACGGTCGAATCTGCTTTAAAAAATT
>JAGLBU010000371.1 GCA_023146575.1 Methylococcales bacterium | reverse complement strand
TCAGAGGGTTTAAGTTTTAAGAACGGCAGCATTGGTTATAAACTTTATACCCAAGGGAATTCTGCGGGTGTCAAAACCTTTTGGGCAAAAAGTCCTAAACGGAATAGAACCTTACCGTGTGCGGGTAATGTTTTTAATCAATTAAATAAAATCATTGATGTTTTAGACTAAAAAACAGTTTTAGATATTCACACCATTTTGGGGCTGTGATTAATTTCACAGTTCCAAAAACATAAAATCATTTTATTTTAGCATTTTCAACCCCCTCTTCTTCTCTAACCCTTATTCAGAAAGGGCGACTATCTTTTTTACCAAGCATTAAATTTTCTGTTTTTATTCTGTTGATTGATTTAGAATATAGGACGGCTATTTATTTAGTTTATTCGACTCTTTTCCGCTCTTTTTTATATTATCGCTTAAATCTGAGTCATAGATTCGTCGCTTGTTTATACGGCAACCTTAATTTGTCTTTAACCCTTACCTTCACAGATAAAGCCTTATGAAAAATCAACTCAAGATTTCACTTCCGCTCCTACTTTATAGCTTAACCACTTCCGTCAATGCGGTGGAATTTACCTCCACACTTGACCCAACCCTTGTACCTAATATTAATAAAGAAATCGGTGAAGTACTGAATACATCCGCCGCAGACACGATTTATAACGATTTGATTCGAATTAATAAAGAAGTCATTAAGCCCAATTTAGCCTTTACGGGAGATGGAGAGGCTGATAAAAAAGTGTACAATTTAAGCACACTTTCAGGCACGTTAAATGGTCGAAAGATTAAAGTTTATACCACAGGTGGCACGCCCATTGGTTTACTCAATGATGCAAAAGGTAAAAAATACAGCAGTAAAACCCAAAACGCAGCGATTATGAAACAAATTGGCGACAATACTTACGTGCCATTGGGAAATGAGCGTGTTGTGATTGAATCTGATGGCGTAGTGATTTTTGATAGTAATGTTGTCACTCGTGCCGATTTAATTAATATTGCCCGTACTTTAGGCTTACTGCCTGTTATGAACGCCTTAACCTCAAGTTCACTTGCTTCAACCGCACCCTCTGCAACCAGTTCCCGCATTATTTATGACTATCTATTGGATGCAACGGTTTTATCTTATAAAGCACAATCTTCGAGGAAAAATAAACGTGATCTCACTTTAAACTACGATCAAGGGAGTACGACAGGTCTCAATAATAATGCAGGCATTGCTATTGTCGATTTAAAATATGAACAAGGGCGTTTTACGGAAGCGAACGAAGGTGGTGATATTAAAAGCATCACTTTGGCGGTCTCAACCATGTTTAAAGGCTTTGAAGTAGGCGCATTTGTCCCTTATGAATACATGGATTTTGAAAGCTTTGAAGGCCATAAAACAGGAGTGATTTTATACGCAAAAAAAGACTGGCTATTACCCCAGCATTTAAAACTCACTACGGTGGCCAATTTTAACTACATTGCCACTTATATTACAGGGTTTGCATTGACCAATACCTTTGGTGGAGGCTTAAGCAGCGCCTTAACCTATGATGATGGTGGGCGATTTGTTCCGAGAATAAGTTTTTCCGCACAATACAATACTGATGATTATTATAAGGCCAATGACTTTATCACCGATAATGAACAATATTTAATTAAGGTGGGGGCTTCTTTAGGCTATCGATTGTTTGATAATATTGCTTTACAAGGTGGTATGATTTATACCCGTGATATTACCGATTATTCCACCAGTTTTAATCGTGGAGAAGATAAAGATTTTTATAGCATAAAATTTGGGGCAACCTATACCGTCTCTAATATGTGGCAGGTTAATTTAAATTATAAGCGTATTATTGGATTAGAAAATTATTATTCTAATACGGTCTTTTTAGGGACAACAATGGATTTTTAAAGCCAGTTTAACTATTTATATTTTTGGAGTAATAGAATGAAACATTTTAAATTTTTTTTGATTGGCCTGATACTTTCAGCAAATATTTATGCGGATAATACCGCGGTTGTTTTAGGCTA
>JAGLBU010000370.1 GCA_023146575.1 Methylococcales bacterium | reverse complement strand
AGTTAATTTTTTCACTTTTTAAGCGATCAAGTAATGCCTCTCTATGCCCTGTGGTTTCGGCAATAATTAAAATTTTTCCTGAAAAATTTTGGATAAAGGTTTGTAATTTTTCAGCCGCCTGTTTTACACGGCTATCAATCGCCAATACGGGTAAGGTTTTACCGTCAAAATGAACCGCGTCTATCGTGTCTTCCGAGACTAATTCACCCAAAATCACTCGTTTAAAAGTTTCTGTTTTGTTTAAAAACTCGTCGTGTCGTAAAAATAATTGTTGAGGTTCTAATATAGGGCGTTCAAGGTCGTATTTTCGTTGCTCAAAACGTAACAGGGCTTCGTTATAAAAATCATTGGCGAGTTTTTCAAAATTATTGGGCAACACTAACACGGTGCTGTCGGCTAAATAATCGAAAAAAGATTCGGTTTGTTGGACGAATAAGGGCAAATAATATTCAATTCCGCTGGGCATAATGCCTTTACTGACATCGACATATAAGGTATTTTCGGTCGAGGTTTTTTGAAAGTGCTGGCGAAATTGTTGACGAAATAATTTGATGGATTCATCAGTTACGGGGAATTCACGGGCGGGTAAGAGTTGAATTTCAGCCACTTTTTTTAATGACATCTGGGTTTCAATGTCAAAGGTGCGAATGGATTCTATTTCATCGTCGAACAATTCAATTCGATAAGGCTGTTGACTACCCATTGGGAATAAATCAATGATTGAACCACGCACGGCAAATTCGGCGTGTTGATAGACGTTTGAAACTCGTTGATAGCCCACATTTTCAAGCTTTAAACAATTTAAGGCTAAATTAAAGTCTCCGCCTAAAGCTAACACAAAGCTATGAGCCAACACATGTTCGCGCGGTGCTAAACGGTGCATTAAAGTTGCCAGCGATAAAATAACCGCACCTCGTTTTGTTTGAGACAATGAGGCTAAGGTTTTTAGGCGTTCTGAAATGATTTCAGGTAACGGTGAAAACACATCATAAGGCAGGGTTTCCCAATCAGGGAATTGTAAAATAGGCTGATCGTTTTCTAAAAAAAAAGCCAGTTCATGTTCTAAACGTAACGCGGTTTGTGTATCCGCAGTCACAATCACGAATAAACGTTTTTCCTTTTTAATCGCGGTCGCTAATGCCAGCGCATCTGCACAGCCATTTAGCCCTAGCCATGACAAAGGTGCTTTTGCTTTACGAGGGATGTGCGGTGAAAAAAGGCTGGAATTAAGCGAATCCATAGTCATTTATTGTGGTTAAAAAGGGACGTTTTTTTTAAAAAAAACCCCGTTATAATAGCATGTCCCTGTTTACGATATAAAAACCATGAAAAATATTTTACTGGATTTAGCGCTGGTGGTTGATGTTTATCAGCTTGATAACCTTGGAAAAAACCCCGATTCAATGCGTGTGTATCAAGCCTTAATTCAAAGTGATGACTATCAAGCCTATATTAGTTCCGCCTCGTTACTGGCATTAGAAGCTATAAAAATACAGGCGTTAAAGCGACAATTTCC
>JAGLBU010000037.1 GCA_023146575.1 Methylococcales bacterium | reverse complement strand
CCAGTATTCATGAATAGATGTTTGTTGACTCATAATTAATACCTACGGCGCTGAAATTTTTAAGTTTAGCAAAATCTTTTTAATATGATAACGATCTTTATAAAATTGAGATCAATAAACCCTTTTATTAGCTTAAGGTTGTTTTTCATCTAGAAAATAAAGTTAAGGAAAATATATTTTCCTTATTCTTAAAAATGATAAGGATAGATACTGATGAAAAATTTATTATTATTGGTGGTTGGGTTTATTTTGGTTTCAAGTTGTAGCAATTATAATGCTCAAAAAGTAGGTATATTTGATGTAAATACCTTAGAAAGAGTCACGCAAAAATTGGTTGCTCCTCCCTATTTACCAGAGCATCAACAAGTTAATTTAGGCGCACCGCGCATTGTGTCTGTAAAGTTAGTGGTGGAAGAAAAAAAGGTTAAAGTATCAGAAGATGCTTATATCCATGCGACAACCTTTAATGGTTCAATTCCCGCGCCAATGATTGTGGTGCATCAAAATGATTATGTGGAATTAACTCTTGTTAACCCTAAAAAAAATCAGCAAATGCACAATATTGATTTTCATGCGGCAACAGGGGCATTAGGCGGTGGTGTTATTACCAAAGTACAACCAGGTGAAGAAGTTACCATTCGCTTTAAGGCCACAAAAACAGGCGTTTTTGTTTACCATTGTGCGCCCGGTGGAGTGATGATTCCTTATCATGTGGTATCAGGGATGAATGGTGCAATTATGGTATTACCTAGAGAAGGTTTGAAAGACAATCATGGTAAACCCGTACGATACGACAAAGCCTATTACATTGGTGAGCAAGATTATTATTTACCAAAAGATAAAGCGGGCAACTATAAAAAATATACCTCAGCGTCAGACGCGATGGGAGATATGCTTAAGGTGATGAAAACGCTAACCCCAAGTCACATTGTTTTTAATGGAAAAGTTGGGGCATTAACAGGAAAAAATGCACTAACAGCCAACGTTGGTGAAAAAGTATTGTTAATTCACTCACAAGCCAATAGAGACAGTCGTCCACACCTTATTGGTGGTCATGGGGAATTAGTCTGGGAAGGAGGTTCTTTTTCAGATACCCCTGTCACAAATAGAGAAACATGGTTTATCCCTGGGGGTTCTGCGGTTGCCGCCTTATATGAATTTAAACAATCAGGACTTTATGTGTATTTAAATCATAATTTAATTGAAGCGGTTCAGTTTGGAGCAATGGCACATATTAAAGTGGAAGGTGAATGGGATGATGATTTACAAACACAAATTTCACCACCTCATCCGATTTAAAAAACTATTCAACATTTAAATTTAGCAAATTTTCATAATTTTCCTGTTGTAACAATGCCATAATACACACGGTTTTTCTAAAAAAGAGGAGGCGACTATTTCCGCTAGGGTTTGCGCCCATTCTTGTTCAAAATCATCTTGTTTTGCTTTAATCACATACCCTTTAAAGAGTTTCAATCATGAAAAATTACACCCTAATAATAGTTTTGCTTTCGTCTGTAATATCAGTGTCTACAGCTTATGCCGCAGATAATTGTATTGCTACGGTTCAGATGTCAAAATTACACGAAACTATTGGCCGTCATTCAGACTTTTATGGTGACCTTCCGAGTCGGGTTAACTGCTCAAAGCCAGTTGAAAATCAAAAAATAATTTGCGAGAATGATGCTCTTCGCTTTATGGAAAAACTAGACCATATGGGCGGTGTTTATGCGTATGAAAATGGAACTAGGACTGAACTTAATCATAAAAAACCTTACGATGTTAGCGGCCTTAACAAGATGTTAAATAAATGTAGTACCGCAGAATGCGTATGTACGAAGTTTAAAGAACGGGCAAGCTCAGCATTTGGAGGAACCTCTCCATATGTCGCGGATTGATTTTTTTCGTTCCTACTTGCTGTATTAAAAAAAGCATCCGTTATGTTAAATGAAAATTTAATTGGGTAAAATTAGGTTCGCCATGAAAACATTGAAAGCGGCTTAAGCTGGCGTGATTTATGGCAACCGAAAAGCTGTTTTTAGTCGGAATATTAAGCAATAATGAAAATAATGCCCTTATAACGCCTGCATGGGTGATGATGACAATATTTTGTCCTTGATAATGTTGCAAAATCGCTTGCCAGCTTTTAAGAATTCTTTGTTGAAAAAGAGCAATAGATTCACCCTTTGGCGGCGGATATTGAATAGGGTCTTGATAAAATTTCATTAAATACTGTGGCCATTGTTGTTCTATTTCGGTGGCGGTTTTCCTTTCCCAATCACCAAAATTAATTTCCTGAAATCCAGCGTCTATTATTAACGGAATATTACGCTGTTGGTTTAATTTTTTGGCAAAATTTAAACAACGTTGCAAGGGTGAGCTGATGATAAGTTCCCAATCCTTAATTGGCTGTACCCGTTTCTGCATTTGTTGCCAACCTTTTTCAGTTAAAGCATCATCGGTTATGCCTCGATAATATTGCCCGCCCTGTACTTCTCCGTGCCGCAGTAAATCAATTTGTGTTGTTATCATTAATATTGATCGGTTAAAAGTAAAATTGCCATGAAATTTTAGCGCTTAAATCGTTATGTCCAAATTCTTGTTGATGATTGAAATCCAGTATCAATGCCTGTTTTTTAGAGACACTAAAGCGCTGTTTTAGTTGAGAGTGATAACTTAAATGATCACGTCCTTGTAGATATTGTAAAGCCTTGGCACTCAACGCAATTCGCCATGCTGGAATAGGGTCGTAATGAAAGCGAACACCCACGCCGATTCCAAACGCGGTAAACTGACGAAATTCAGGGCTTAATAAAACCGAACCTAATAGGTTTATCGATAATAGCGTGTTTTTAGAGGGGTAATAACTGATGCCGCCACCGATTTTTAATCGTCCGACTAAATGCCGTTGCTGATCTTCAAATCGTATTTGTTTTACGCCCAGTGCAACTTGCCACGAAAAGGGTTTCATAAACGAATTATAATTCGACAGCGAGGTTAAATTAATTAATTCTAATTGTTCCAGTTTTAGTCGATTTTTGGTCGGATAATATCGAAGCACCGATTTTATAAATTCAACCTCTGCCCCTTTTACAAAACCTTGTGAATTATCATATAAATCATGATATGCCCAGCGATGTGCAATTTCAATAAAGGTCGATTTACCATCATGGCCTGTACCAATTTGCGCCCTATTGCCTGCATGACCTTCATCTGGACGACCTTTGGGGATAGCTATATTAATTTCAGGGGTTTTTAAGGGTAATTGACTGCGCGCCGATCGCAGTTGATACGCACGTTTGCCATTAATTTTTTGTTTGTTTTTTATTTTTTTAGCATTCAAGTACGATAAATAATCCGCGGCTAATTCTAAAATTTGAGCTTTTTTTAAGGGTTCCTGGTTGTTAACATCAGGATGATTCAAGCTTATATTGCCCATTGCTAACGCTTTGGAAATAGCTTGTTGAGGCTTGGTTAATAATGCCGCTTTTGCTATAAGCTTACTGGATAAAGCAGGACGATAATGAACTTTTTTTAATAACCCTTGTTGTTTTATCACGACTCGAACGGTATCTGCTGGAATAGTATCAACGGTAAATTGTGCGGTTAAATTTAACTGCGGACGAGCCACCTCTAATAAAGAGAGTAATTGGTAAGAACAATTTTTATTGATGAAATAATAATCAAATTCGACGGCTAATATTTCCCACAAATGCCATAATAATCGCTGGGTTTCGGCTTGGGTAAAATTAAGCTGGTATTCCCAAAGATCGCGGTTATCTAAATCGGTGTATTCCTTTAATAAAACATAATACGGTGCGAGGGTAAACTGACCTTGATAGCCACCTAATAAGCCTTTAAGTACAAATTTTAAACCACGCTCATGATCGGTTTTAGCGGCATAATTAATCGTCCATGCCAATAATTGTGCGCCTTCGGTGTTATTTTCCTTACGATCTAATTTCAAAAAACTGTGTCCAAACATAGACGCTGGATTATTTAAATACGCTACAGGAAAAACCAAGGTAATATTTTCAACCGCTAAGCCTTTAAGCCATTGCTGTAAATCTTTGCAATCACGATTAGGGAGTTGTTTTTTATCAATCTTAAGCTCTAAAACCAACCACTGAAACCGTGCAGGAAAACGACATTGAGCTGAGTGTTTATCATCCTCTTTGGTAATGAAAAATTGCGCTAAGGTAGCCTCTAATTCAGCTTTCAAGTTCTGATGCCCAAGAGGATGAAAAAAGAATTTTTTACTCGTGATTAAACTTTGTTTTTTAAAATGCGTTAAATCGGTTTGATAATGTAACAGACGTTTCCAAAGAGGCTCATTGGCTAAATTAAGCCGTTGTGCTTGTTGTTGTAATTCAAGTAAATAAGGATTATTGGCATAGCTAAAACTCGGTAGACCTAAAAAAAGTGTCAAAAAAACCAAAGACACTTTCACACGGTTTTAATACTCGTCATCAATTTCTAAATCTTCTAATAAAGATTCAACATTGCCAATACTGTCCGCACAGTCTTCAATGCTATCGTTCGCCCGTTTTTTAAATAAGAGGCTGATAGATTCTTTATTTATTTTTTTCAAAGCATAGTCATTAAGCAGACGACAAGCTTTTTGCATTTCGGCTTCCTCGTCCAATAATTCATCCATATCATCTTCTGACAGTAACATTTCACCGTCAATCATCATAATTTCGGTTGAAAGCGCATTTTGGCGTTTAAAAACACTTTTACCATAATCCGCTCGGGTTTTATAGCTCATCACTGTACACGCGCTTAAGCTAGATAGACTGAATAATAGTAAAAATAATCGATAACGTAGCTTCATCAAGACATCATATTAGGTTAAATAATGTTTTAAAATTGGCACTGGATTGTTTGGCAATGGTTTCAAGTGCAACCCCGCGTAAATCTGCCAATTTTTCGGCGACATGGCAAACATGATGCGGATAATTAGGCTTGCCTCGAAACGGTATGGGGGCTAAATAAGGCGAGTCGGTTTCAATTAAAAATTTATCCTCTGGAACTTTTGCAGCCGCTTCTTGAATCGCAAGCGCATTTTTAAAGGTTACAATCCCTGAAAAAGAAATATAAAAATTAAGGGCTATGGCTTTTTGAGCAAAGTCCCAATCTTCGGTAAAACAATGAATCACACCTCCAATTTCATCCGCACCTTCTTGGGCTAAAATATCTAAAGCATCGTGATTGGCTTCTCGCGTATGAATAATCAGCGGTTTTTTAAGGTGTTTCGCCACCCTAATATGGGTTTTAAGTTGTTGCTGTTGCCAGCTTAAGTCACCGTTACTGCGAAAATAATCCAGCCCCGTTTCACCAATTGCAATGACTTTTTCATCCTCTGCAAAGGTTAACAACTGAGCCTCGGTTAAGGTTTCTTTGGGTTTAACATTAGGATGCACACCTAAAGAAAGATAAATATCAGGATAATCTTTAACCAATTCATACATCGCAGGATACGTCATTAAATCCAGCGAGATACAGAGCATTTTATCAATTTTTTGTTGCTTTTCAGCCGCCATAAAAGCTGCGAAATCATTTTGATAAGGGCTTAAATCCAAAAGGTCTAAATGGCAGTGGGAGTCAATAAACATAAGCAAAAAAAGGGTGAAAAATAAAGATTAAATAATAACAAAAAATCACATGGTATTGGTAGCAGCATCATATTTTAAAGTTTGTGCCAAATTTAGTTCAATTTCTTTTTTAACCCGTCCTTGATCGTCATTATTTAATTGAATTCCAACCCCCATTGCACGATTATTACAGCCTGCAGGCGTTATCCAAACTACATGACCTGATAAGGGAATAAATTTTCGGCTATCTTCGGTTAAGACTAAGTTAATTTCAATATTAGCGCCCATTTTATGCGGACGTTTAGTCGGGATAAAAAAGCCACCATCGGTCACAAACGACATATAATTCATATACAAAGGTTTAATGTCGGTTTTTTTCTTTTGTCCCGTTTTTTTATCGTCAGACTTACTGTAAATTTCTTTATAAAGATTAAGCGTTGGTCGCCTTGAGCTGCTATCTGGCATGGTTTAAGTCCTTTGAAGTAAGTTGTGACCATAAAATAAAAAGTGCTTCAAACATAATCTGTAGATTAATTTGAGTGTCTTGATCTTGTTGGCGCTTCAGTAAATATTGGTAAAAATGATGAATCTCTTTCACGTCTAACCGAGGTACTAAATCTTGGAAATCTGGTTGATAATCAGGGTTCGATAACTGTTTAATGGGCGCTTGATAATGACATTTTATTAAATCAACTACCCATGATATAAGCCAGTTCAACACCGTCGTAATAGGGTGTTTTACCCATTGTTCGGCAATTTCAATGGGATTTTTTTGTTGATTTGATAGCGCCATCCAATCCATAAAACAATTTTCACGCAAACTTAACGTATCTTCTTCAAAATACGTTTTTGCCAATAAAGGCGCGCCTTGTGCCAAATTCAATAAGGTTTGAGTCTGGTCAGTAATCTGCTGTTCATGCAACCAATTCAGCGCACTTTGTGTATCAGGTTTTATCAGCGTCATTTTTTGACAGCGACTCAAAATTGTTGCGGGTAATTTAGCCGAATTTTCGGTAATTAAAATCAGACAAGTACGTTCGTTTGGTTCTTCCAAACATTTAAGAAACGCATTAGCCGCCGCGTTATTAAGTTTATCGGCTGGATAAATAAGTACCACTCGCATCATCTCAAATTGTGGTTTTAAGCTCAGTTTTTCAATTAAGGTTCTAACCGCATCAATGCCAATAATTTTCCCCGTGTCTTTGGGAATAAGGCTCAGGCAATCTGGATGTGTTTCAGCTTTAAAAAGTTTACAACTATTACATTGCTGACAACTTTCGCCCGTTTTTGAGCGATGTGGGCATAATAATGCTTTGGCAAACTGATACGCTAAAGCCTGTTTTCCTAAACCTCTTGTCCCTTTTATCATCAGCGCTTGAGGGATTCTATTTTGCTGAAAATATTGATTTAAAATCTGCCATTGATCTTTATGCCACGGCAAAATTTCAGGCTGTATCATATCAATGCATCCAAATGCGCTTGGATATTTTCTTGAACCATTGATAAAGCTTGATTCGCATCAATAATTTTAATCCGCTTAGGAAAATCGTTAGCACGTTTTAAAAAAGCCACCCGAACCTTATTAAAAAACACGTGTTGTTCGGTTTCAAAGCGATCTAACGCCCCGCGTTTTTTTGCGCGCGCCATGCCTATTTCAATCGGAGCATCTAGTAAAAAGGTTATGTCTGGCTGTAATTGTTGCTGTACAAATTTTTCTAACCATGCAATATTTTCAGTATCAAGTCCTCGACCGCCACCTTGATACGCATAGGTTGAATCGGTAAAACGGTCACATAAAACCCATTTTTCTTGTGCTAAGGCGGGTTTAATCACCTGCTGAATATGATCGGCTCTAGCGGCAAACATCAATAATAACTCGGTGGACGCATCTATTTTTTTAACATCGCTTGCGAGTAATAATTGTCGTAGCTTTTCGGCTAATGCTGTGCCACCAGGTTCGCGAGTGACCATCACTTGCAGACCTTTTTCGATTAACAGGACTTCTATAAATTTTAGATTGGTGCTTTTCCCAACCCCTTCCCCACCTTCTAAGGTGATAAATCGACCTCGTGTCATTTATTTTTATTTGCTTTTACATAAGATCTAACCGCATTGTTGTGTGCCGCTAACGTAGGTGAAAAAACATGCGTCCCATC
>JAGLBU010000369.1 GCA_023146575.1 Methylococcales bacterium | reverse complement strand
CAAAACATTCAAAATTATTTTTTGATGAATATTGTCGTTATTTTAAAAAGACTAAAATGCCTTATGCTACGCGCATTTCGCCCGATTTTTTTAAGAATAGAATTATTAATAGTGCGCTCTATAAAACAGACTGTTCAGTTATCTTATTGTCAGATTCAGGTGATTTTTATGGGCTTGCAATTGCTAATCTAAACGCTAATCCTATACAAAAAAATTCAAAACAATTATTTTTGAATTTATTTTTTGCAAAACCCACTTATGAGCTTAAATTAATTAACCATATTTTAGCGATTGCAAAAGAGAATAATTGTGAAAAGATGATAACATCGCTTCAATGGAACGGCGTATGGGCAGGGATTCCAACGCACTGGCACGATACTATTTCTATTTTTAAACAGTCGGGCGGACGCATAAAAACAGGGGAGTTATATCTTGAACTTGAACTGGATTCGTTTGCAGTAAATGTTAATCCTTCTTTAGGAGGCTATGAAATTGTATTTTATAAACCTGCTTATTTTGAAGCATTGAAAAAAGTTTTAGCCGACAATTTTAGTATTGGTTGGCAATATGAGGTGTTAAGTAAAGTTAATATGGAAATTGAACCTTTCAATGGTTACGGCTTAGGGAAAACGTATAATCCAAAGGATGTTATGCTAATGAAAAAGGGGAATGAAATTTGTGGATTTTGTATTGTACAATCACAAACAAACAATGATACTGCTTTTTTTGGTCCCATAGGATTAGCTATTGAACATAGAGGACAAGGACTCGGGCATTTTCTTTTACAATCCTCACTAGAGTATTTAAAATCTCTAGGTAAATTACAACTAGGGCTTTGGACAAATTATGAAATTTATCAACGCTTTTATAAGCCAATGGGGTTTTATAAAAAATGTGAAACCGTTCATTTTGAATGGATTCTGTAGGCAAGGTTATATTGTTTGTATGTTGCTTGCAGTTGCATCGTGTCATGCAGAACAAGGCTTTAACCTATCTCCAGAATTAAGCCAACGTGAACAATCATTTAATGATTCAGAAGACGATAATATAGCTGAATCTTTTCAGGGGCAAGGGAAAGCAATCTTAACGTTTGATGATGGCCCGCATCCTAAGACAACGCTTCTTTTACTTGAGCAACTTAAATCTGCAAAGGTTAAGAACGCTATTTTTTTTCTAGTGGGAGAGCGTATTAAAAAATATCCCAATTTGGTCAAAAAAATAGACTCAGAAGGTTATATGATTGGGTATCATTCAATGAATCATCGTAACCAAGTTGGAATGTCGCCTAAAGAAATTAACCAAGATATAAAAACCTTTAAATTACTTTTAGATGAAACACTAGGGGTAAACTACTCATTAGAATACGCAAGACCCCCTTTTGGTGGAATGACGACTAAAACCGCAAAAGTATTTTCAGAGTTGGAAAAAAAAGGAACACTACATATAAAAGATGTTATGTCTATCCAGTTTGTTCAAAAAATAGTTGCTGATAAAATTATAAAGGCTTATAGGAAAAATGATTTAAAGATATATCTATGGCATATTGACTTTAATGACTGGAAGCAGCGTATTGATTTAAAACATGCTAAAAAAAAATTTAAAGGAAATATGACTCAATATTGGTTATTCCATGAAATGCCGAAATATAAAAAAAATGTTTTTGATAACCATATTACAGAAGATATGCCAAACTTCTTAAAATTAATATGCAACACTTCAAATTGTTAAGATGTTTGTTTAAAAAATTACTTAGCTTCCATAGAGCCACCTGAAGTTTTCATGGTGTTTTTATCTTTTGGTGTTTGCATAGTATTTCCAACAAGGACTTCACAATTTTTCCA
>JAGLBU010000368.1 GCA_023146575.1 Methylococcales bacterium | reverse complement strand
CCTAATCAAAGCGTTGAGGTTAAATACGATCATGATCGTATTCCTGAGGTGATGTTGAAACAAAATCGACGTGGACATTATGTGGCGAATGGAACGATTAATAATCAAAAAGTAACTTTTTTGTTGGATACGGGCGCGACAGGCATTAGCATCCCTCAAGGGGTGGCTCAACGTTTACAGTTAAAATCAGGTTATCCAACACAGGTTAATACAGCAAATGGCACGATTACCGTTTATTCAACGGAGTTAAAAACAGTCAGTCTTGGTGCGATTAGGTTAACAAATCTTAGAGGCCATATTAACCCTCATATGGAAGGCGATGAAATTTTATTAGGTATGACCTTTATGCGCCATTTGGAATTAATTCAGCGTGATCAAACTTTATTACTTCGAGACCTTCGCTAAAGAAACTTGTTCTTGTTGTGAAAGCAGGCGGTTTTTATGTTTTACCCATACCAATAAAAAAGCACAAAAGAGCAAACTGCAAGAGCCTAAAGTAATATAAATTAGGTTTCGTAACGATGAAACTTCTTTACTTAAGGTACTATTGACTTGAACTAATTGTTGTTGTTTTTCGGTTAAAGGCTCTGAATATTTATGTAGGGCTTTGACATCGGTGCGGATATTGGCGACGGTTTGTAAAGATTGCCGAACACTGCCCAGTTTAATACCTTCTTCTAAAGCGGTAAGTTTGCGCTCTATTGAGCCGCTGACGATTCCGACCAATTCTTCTTTTAAATGATCAATCTCACTGTCTTTCGCGGTTAAAATCGTATTAATTTCGAGCTTTTGCTGTTTGTTTTTAAGGGTCTCAGCAAGGTCAACTTTAGCGGGAAAGATAAAAAAACTTAAAATAAAAACCCCAGTGGTTAATACAATCACCGCGATCATTAAAAAACGGTTCATTTTTTGTAAGCGTTGGCGTTCGAGGTGTTGATGTACTCTAATAAGGTTGTGCCGCGTATCGTCTGGATTGGGACTAACGTTATGAGGGCTTATCATGTGGGTTCCTAAATGAAAGTGCTGAGGTTTAGCGTTTGTTATTTTTATTATATAGCCGTAAAAGGAAAAAAATTTTCACCTAATGCCTTCTACGGATTGATGATTATTTTTTAGTGGCGGCAATTCGCATTCTTAAGGCATTTAATTTAATAAAACCCTCGGCATCCTGTTGGTTATACGCGCCTTCATCGTCTTCAAAGGTGGCAATCGCTTCATCAAATAAGCTATTTGTGTCCGACATTCGCCCAACCACACTGACAGAGCCTTTGTATAATTTTACCCGAACCTTACCGTTGACGTTAATTTGTGAGGCATCAATCATGGTTTGTAACATTTCACGTTCGGGCGACCACCAATAACCATTGTAAACAAGCGAGGCATAACGCGGCATTAGTTCATCTTTTAAATGGGCTACTTCACGATCTAGCGTTAATGATTCAATCGCACGATGGGCTTTTAACATAATGGTGCCAGCAGGGGTTTCATAACAGCCGCGAGACTTCATGCCTACATAACGATTTTCAACAATATCTAAGCGCCCAACCCCATTATCACCACCGAGCTTGTTTAATTTTTCCATGACTTTATCGGCGGCATGTGTAACTCCATCAATTGCCACAATATCGCCATTTACATAGGTTAATTCGACATAAGTTGCTCGATCTGGTGCATTTTCAGGTGAAACTGACCATAACCACATGTCATCTTCCGCTTCTGCCCAAGGATCTTCTAAAAGCCCACCTTCATAGGAAATGTGCAGCGAATTAGCATCCATAGAATAAGGTGACGCTTTGCCTTTTTTCTTATCAATACTAATACCGTGTTTATCCGCATAGGCGAGTAAGGCTTGGCGAGAGTTTAAATCCCATTCTCGCCACGGCGCGATAACTTTAATATCAGGACGAAGCGCATAAGCACCCAGTTCAAAGCGGACTTGATCGTTACCTTTGCCCGTTGCACCATGCGAAATAGCCTCAGCGCCTGTTTCATTGGCAATTTCGATTAAACGTTTAGCGATTAAAGGTCGTGCGATGGAAGTGCCTAATAAATATTCACCTTCATAAATGGTATTGGCGCGAAACATAGGGAAAATATAATCACGGGCAAATTCTTCGCGTAAATTTTCGATATAAATTTCTTTAATGCCCATTGCTTCGGCTTTTAAACGCGCAGGCTCAACTTCTTCGCCCTGACCTATGTCTGCTGTAAAAGTGACCACCTCAGCGGCGTATTCATCCTGTAACCATTTTAAAATAACCGAGGTATCTAAACCACCCGAGTACGCTAAAACCACTTTTGTAATATCTGACATAAATCTTTTTAATACCGTTGAGCTAAATTTTTTTGATTATACTCCAAAACAAATGAAAAATAAGTGATATTTACGATTTAACGTTTCATCACGATTGGTATTTGAGGGGCTATTTGTTCAGGGGCTTTGATTCTATTACACGATTTTTTAAACTCATGCGTGTATCTTTAAAAACTATGACAACTATTTCACTATAATGTTAAAGTGAATAGGGTCAATTTTGGCAACAATTTGACCGTAATTATTATAATAATTTTCTGAGAGGAAACAGATGAACATTAAACTATTCATTTTAACAACTGTCCTATTTTTATTCACCATGAACAGCCATGCAGCCAACGTTGATGAGTGGGTTTATAAAGTTGTAGTCGGGAATTTAAAATCAAACCCTGGCTGTTTAAGTAAAGAAAAAGCCATGAAAAAGGCGATTAAACCCTACCGTTTTAAAAAGTATACTTCTTTGCTTTGCAATGAAATTGGCTACGGTTGGAGTCGTGATGAAGTATTGGATAAAGGCCAGCTAGATTGTCAAGAATGTGGCGGCGAATACGAAGGTTTTTATCGTTGTAATGCACAAAACGTAAAAGTAAGATGTAAGCAGGTAAAACGCAGTTGGTAATAGATAAATCTTAAAGTTTAAAGACCACCTTAAAGGCTTAAAAATTTTTAAGGTGGTTGTGCCACATTAATCTTATTTTATATAAAAATAACAAATACTTATGAGGAATAACTATGCTAAAAGAAATAACCATTGCCAGTTATATGGCCAAGCAAATTGTAACCTTAAAACAAGATACTGAGATTTTAGCCGCGATTAATCAATTACTCTCCCATAGAATTACCAGTGCGCCTGTTTTAGATGACAATGGCAAATTATTGGGTATTTTCTCTGAAAAAGATTGCATCAAAGTGGCACTTGAAACCGTTTATAACAAGGGCATTACCAAAAATGTGTCGGATTATATGCTTAAAGATATTACAACCGTTGACGTGGATGCCAGTATTATCGAGTTGGCTGAACAATTTGAAAAAAGCGATATTAGAAGTTATCCCGTTTATGATGGCGGAAAATTAGTTGGCATGATTAGTCGTGCGGATATATTACGCGCTTTAGTCGCCATTTTATAAGGGACTTCATACCATGCAGGAGAATACACGCAGTTTTTATTGGCATGATTACGAGACCTTTGGCACGGATCCTCAACGTGATTGGCCAACCCAATTTGCAGGTATTCGCACCGATCTTGACTTTAACCTGATCGAAGACCCTGTAACGCTTTATTGTCAAACACCTTCCGACTGTTTACCACAACCCGATGCCTGTCTTATTACAGGCATTACCCCTCAAATCGCCACTGAAAAAGGCGTGTGTGAAGCCGAGTTTATTAAAAAAATTCACCAGCAATTTATACAGGAAAAAACCTGTATGGTCGGCTATAATAGTATCCGTTTTGATGATGAAGTGACTCGCAATAGCCTGTATCGAAACCTTTATGATCCCTATGAACGTGAATGGAAAAATGGTAATTCGCGTTGGGATTTAATTGATGTTGTGAGAGCCGCTCGTGCTTTACGTCCTGACGGTATTCAATGGGTGGATGATGACGAAGGTATTCCCAGCTTTCGCTTAGAAAAACTCACACAAGCCAATAATATTAGTCATGAATCAGCGCACGATGCTTTATCCGATGTCCATGCGACCATTGCCATTGCTAAATTAGTCCAACAAGCCCAGCCTAAATTATACGATTTTTTATTTAAACATCGGGGCAAATACGCGGTTAATGACTTATTACGGCTCGGCACATTTCAGCCATTGGTGCATATTTCAGGTATGTATCCTGCCAAAAAAGGTTGTTTAGCGATTGTATTACCGCTTTGTCTGCATCCTACGAACACCAATGGTGTGATAGTGTATGATTTATCACAAGACCCCAGCACTTTATTGACGTTAAACGCCGAACAAATAAACCAACGCTTATTCACTGCTAACGCTGATTTAGCCGAAGGTGTTGAACGTATTGCCTTAAAAACGGTACATATTAATAAATGCCCTGTGCTTGCACCCTTGAAGGTCTTAAGGGCGCAAGACCAACAACGATTACAAATTGATGTCGCGGCTTGTTTAGAAAATGCACAAAAAATAACCCAATCGCCTTCTTTAGTTGCAAAATTAGACGATGTTTTTACCTCAACCAACTTTGAAACTCAGACGAATCCTGATTTGATGATTTACAGCGGTGGTTTTTTTAGCGGTAAAGATAAAGCACTAATGACTCAAATCAGAAATACGCCAAGCAATCAACTCATTCATTTAAACCCTTCTTTTCAAGATTCACGACTCGCGGAAATGTTCTTTCGTTATAAGGCTCGTAATTATCCACAAAGTTTATCGGCTGAAGAAACGCAACGCTGGCAAACATTTTGTCAGGATAAATTAACCGATAAAAATTTAGGGGCAAGCATAACTCTTGAGGCATATCGTCAACGGATTGAAGAACTAAAGCAACAAGAAAATCCAGATATTAATTGCATTGCCGCTTTAGAAACGTATTTAAAAATCCGCCTTTAAAAGCTGGTGTTTTTTAAAATTCTCGATTCTGATAGGTGTCAAAACATATAAACCCCCCCATAAGATACAAAGATA
>JAGLBU010000367.1 GCA_023146575.1 Methylococcales bacterium | reverse complement strand
TGACATCATTGAAACCTTAATGAATTATCAACAAACGCGTGAGGCCATGATGCCCTTAAGCTTTCATTTAATAAATTCTAAGCATGAACCTGTTTTATTTGTACGTTGGATGCATCCTTTGTGTGATGCGGTTGGTATCAATCTTATTGTGCAATATCTGGCTACAGACGATGTAAATCAACGTGCAAAATTCAATATGCCTGAATCAGACCCGCTGGTAACCTTACAATTAAAAAAATTTACTCTCTGGCAAAAAATACAGTTATTTTTAAAAGCCAAACGTTATATTAAAACGCTGGATGAACAACAAAGTATTATTCACGCTATCAACAAAGCCCCTAAAAAACTTCGCACTCTTCATTATCAATTCAGCATAGAACAAAGCCTTAAGATTAACCAACTGGCGAGAGCCAATGCAGGCATCACAGGCATCAGTCTTTATTATATTGGTTGTTTTATGCGAGCGTTAGAAAAAATGAACCCTAAGCAATCAGGTGAGGCTTATTGTGTACCTTATGCTTTTAATTTACGCAAACAAAAAGCCTTAAGCCCCTTATTAGGCAATCATGTCGGGGTGCTATTTGCCCAAGCATCACGGCAATTATTACAAAATCGTCGCCAATTATTTGAACATCTCAAACAACAAAATAAAACTGTTATTCGGCAACAACTCGATTATGCTTTTTTGCCGATAATGTGGGCGGCCAGTTATTTATCGTTAAAAAAACACGGTGAAAATTTACGCCTTTCGTATAAAACCAAGACCGAGCGCAGTTCTTTTTGGTTTTCACACGTTAGTGTCGCCGAACTTGCCAGCCAGCCTTTATGCAATGCTAAAATTAAAGGCGTTCGACATTTTTGCCAAATCAGTAGTCCGCCTGCGATTGCATTACTCAGCTGTGAGTATCAGCAACAATTAACCTTAAATTATAATTTTATCGAGCCATTGTTTGAACCTGAATGGGTTGAAAAATTGCATGAATATATGCTGAATGAATTATTAACTGACGTCTCTTCTTAAAAACCTTAATAACATCCTAACCAAGTTTTTATCAAGACATTCCTGATTCTCTAAAAGCAAGTATCGTTTTTAAAAATATTACGCCTTTACTTAAAACCCCATAAGTCTTAATATAATCGGTATAATAATTGCTAGATTTCTATGCAAAATGTGAGTTTTAGATGAAAAGCATGACCTTTAAACACTGGGATTTAGATAAACTGGATGAGACTTTTCAGTTAAAGCAAGTGTGGCAATCGGATGTATTAGACCAATGGGAAAACAATCAGCAAACCGTTGATGATTTTGAAAAAAAGAGTATATTAAACATTCAAGCGTCATTAATTCGCGGTGGACGGGCTTGGAATGAAACTGAATTAGAAAATAAATTTATTAGCCCCTTGATTATGATTGCCGATATTGATGATGAGCAAATGGGGTATTTTTTAGAACGGCCTTTATCGGTGGTGATAAACGATATTGAACTCTCAGGCATTGTTGATGGCATGATTGCTACGGGAATTCGCAATCCGCAGGTGCCTTATTTTTGTTTACATGAATACAAACGCAGCATTGAACATCAAGGCACCCCAGATGGACAAGTATTAGCCGCCATGTTAGCAACACGAGCCTTGAACCCCAATCATCGCCCTGTCTATGGCTTGTTTGTGGTTGGTTTGATTTGGAATTTTATCATTTTAGATAAAAATAATTATTGCATTAGCCGTGAATACGTTGCCTCGAATGAGGATGTTTTTGCTATTTTTAAAATGTTGAAAGAACTGAAACAGTTGGTTCAAATAGAGCTTATTGAATATTCAAATAAATAAAAACAGTAAAATATACATCGCAGGTCATACAGGCTTAGTGGGGAGTGCGATTGCCAAAA
>JAGLBU010000366.1 GCA_023146575.1 Methylococcales bacterium | reverse complement strand
ACTCAAAATATTGGAACCATTTATGGTGGTGACGATATGTGTGGTTATTATGGTGGTTATTACTGCTAGTAGTGATTCATTAAATAACCTGCTAGACCTTTCCCCTAGCAGGCTATTTTTAAATTTATTTGTATTTTTATACCCCTTATAGCCTATGCCATAAACCCCAAGCCGCACTATTGATAAGTCGATTGGAAAAAAACTATTTGCATGCTTACAATTAGAAAATTATAAATCATGTTAATAGGAGACTCTTATGTTAAATATTATTCAAAAGGCTTTTTTAATTTATTGTGTTAGTGGCTTGAGTCAAACAGCATTTGCTGAAACCAAAGCTAAAATGCTTGGGCGTAATTCAAGTTATTGTACTGTTTTTGCGTATTTAAATGCAGGTGATATCCCTAAAGAATGCCCTAAAATTCGTAAAAAGCGTGGGGTAAAAGAACAAA
Source organism: Methylococcales bacterium (assembly GCA_023146575.1). Classification (GTDB taxonomy): domain Bacteria; phylum Pseudomonadota; class Gammaproteobacteria; order Methylococcales; family Methylomonadaceae; genus WTBX01. Next base: position 1,829 of record JAGLBU010000366.1, on the reverse strand, counting down.
ATATTAAAGAAAAAACGGTTGCTTTTCAATCAATTTACTTTAGTTACAGTAAAGTCACTTTATTAAAAGAATCATTTAATGTGTTAGATACTATTGTTTCGGTATTACGCCATCCAAAAATGTCAAAAAAGATTCTTCGTATTGAAGGTCATACCGATGCGAAAGGCAGTGATCGCTACAATAAATCACTTTCAGAACAAAGAGCTGTTGCCGTTAAAGATTATTTTGTACAGCATGGTATTAAAGCCAAGCGTTTAATAACAAAAGGTCATGGCGCTAAACATTTATACGATACTGAGCACCCAGAAGATGGAATTAATCGGCGTGTTGAGTTTGTTAATATCACATTGTGAGATCATTATGAAAAATATAGTTTCGATAGGATTACTGCTTGTAATATCTTGTTTTTATTCACATAGTTATGCTGAAGCATTTAATGGTCGCACTGATTTAAAACCTAAATCACGCGTAAGAATTAACAAAGTCTTAGCTAAATCCTATCTACCTATAAAAGAAAGTCACCACCGAACAAACCCAAATACATCGGTTCAAAGAGGTGGTTCTAGATCAGGCGCTGCAAAAACATCTTCTGCTAGTATTCAAAATATTAATAGCTTTAGTAATGTTCGATATGCGCCAAGAGAGGTAATTACCTCCGTTAAGGGTGACATTATTAATATTTGTTTTCATTGCCGATAAAAAATATTTTAGAGTGATTAAAGCTCTATGATCACCCCTCAATTATGCACTTTTGAGTCAATATTATTAAGGTAACACACGAAAGTGCAACTATTTTTTCAACCTTTTATTACTTTATTAAAAAAACGACCTATCAGCATACTGATACTCAAAAATCATATCAATAGGAGACACCCCCATGTTATTAAGTACTATTCAAAAAACACTTTTGACCCGTTCAAATAGCCGTTTACTGCAAACCGATATAAGTGATAATTCAAAATCACGTCATCATTCTTCGCATTATGACACTGTTTTTGCTTATGTTAAGCGAAAAAAAAACCAACATGTCAAACGAAAGCCCTCACAACCTTCCTCTGTTTATTTTGAGTGTAACAAGGTAATTCCTTCGGAAGAATTATTGTCCATGCTGGACAAAATAATAACAATTCTGTAACCCCCTAAAAACTTCATTATTTTATCTATGAAGTCTCTACAGTTTGATGTCAATTTATATTATTCCCTTAAAAAAATTAATGTTTTTTAAGGGCTTAACGTAATCGGATCTATTTAAGACAGGAGGTGTCATGTTAATGAAATAACCGTTCGTGGAACATTTTCCACATCACTTACAAAATTCAACAAGGAAAAAAAATGAAAAATATAACCTTTCGTGGGCTAACGCTTGCCGTACTCATGCTTACTAGCTCATTGGTATCAGCTGCTCATATTAATAGCCCTGAATATGATTTTGGCCATGAGGCAATTGGCAATGAACACGCCGCCTATTCGATGGCTTTAAATAATGGTGTTACCGCATCCGCTTATAATTTATCTGCCCCGTCAACACCTTTGTATGCCTACTTAGATGATTTTTCAGCAGGAAAAGAAGCAGGATTAGGGGTTTGCGAAACACTTAACAATAATGGTTTATGCTTTCAAGATAACGTAGGTAAAGGTGAAGTCCTAAAACTTTCATTTAACAATGAAATTACAATTGATCAAATTGAATTTCATAATGGTAACCATAAAAACTGGTTTAACCCAACAAAAGGTAAAGTCAGTATTTCCGTTGATAATGGTAGTTTTGTAACCTATGCGCTGTCACATATTTTAAATACTAATTTAACGGGTACTAACTTCTTATTTGC
>JAGLBU010000365.1 GCA_023146575.1 Methylococcales bacterium | reverse complement strand
GCGGCACGCGACATATAGCCCGAATCTTCCAAGGCGGATAAAAATAAAAATAAAAATCCGACAATGGGAATAAAAGTTGCTACGACTTGTATGCCACCGCCGACCCCTTGGGTCACTAAAATAATCAACCATTCGGGTAAGGATGTATCGGATAATACGACCCCTAAGCCATCAACCGCAATTGCACCGACCAATTGATCGAACACATCAATAAAAGCACTGCCAATATTAATGGTAAAAAGGAACATAAAATACATCACCAATAAAAAAATCGGGATGCCTAAAAAGCGATTAAGGACGATATTATCAATAATTTCACTGTGATGCCGACTGACTTCATTGAGTTTACAAAGGGATTTTTGGGTTAAGGTATTTACAAAACTGTAGCGAGCATCAGCGGCTAGAATATCAATTTCATCCTCGCTATCATCTTCGACTTGCTCCTGCATGTTTTGAATCACATTATAGGTCTGAGGCTCAATAAGGCTAATGGCGAGTGTGTCTTGTTCTAACGCTCGAATCCCAAGCCATCGTAAATCACAGGAATAAACACGACCATCTTGATTTAATAAAGTTTGGGTCGCTTCAATGGCATCTTCTAATAAAGGCGGATAGGGGATATTAAGGGTTGGGGTAGTTTTAAAATCAGTGACTGAATTAATTAATGTTTTTAATTCTTTAATGCCTTTTTTATAACTGGCAGTCACCGAAATAACAGGAAAACCTAAAGTTTCAGTTAATATTTTTTCATCAATTTTAAGACCGCGCTGTTTAACGACATCCATCATGTTCAGCACTAAAATCATGGGGACACGCATTTCAATCAGTTGCGAGGTTAAATAGAGATTACGCTCAATATTAGAGGCATCCAGAATATTGATAATTAAATCGGCTTGTTTGGAGGCTACATAATCTCGTGCGATTTTTTCATCCAGTGACACGCTGTCATCGGTGGATTCTAACGAGTAAGTGCCTGGTAAATCGACCAACTCAATGGTGTTAGAATTAAAATTATATTCGCCTGTTTTTTGCTCAACCGTGACCCCTGGCCAATTGCCAACGTGTTGCTTAGAACCTGTTAAGGCGTTAAAAAGGGTGGTTTTTCCACAGTTTGGGTTGCCAACCACGCCAACAATAAATTTCTGATTCATGTGATTTTCTCAATCATTAAAACCTCGGCTTCATTTTTGCGTAAAGTTAATGAAAATCCACGTATTTTAATTTCAACAGGATCACCCATCGGCGCGAAACGGGTAATTTTAAAGGAAGTTCCAGGGGTTAAACCCATGGCCAACAAGCGTTTTCGATAGGCGCGACCTGAAGGTTGAAATCCTGTTATTTTACCACTATCACCGACGGCTAAGGCTTTAAACTGCGTTGTCATGGTTGCTGACCTTTATTAGAATAAGAGAGAATTTTTTAAAGATATTATCAATAACAATTCTCATTAGCAATTTTTTATCTCTGCTTGAGCAATCTTTTAGAGTTTATATTTCACCTGCAAAATCTTATGCTAATATTGCTTATTAAGTCATTTTTATAATACAAACCAGAGGACATATAAGATGAAAGGCATTATTCTTGCGGGCGGGACAGGTACACGTTTATACCCAATAACCAAAGGGGTTTCTAAGCAATTAGTGCCTTTATATGATAAACCGATGCTGTATTATCCTTTGTCGGTATTAATGTTGGCGGGCATTCGGGAGGTTTTGATTATTACTACGCCTGAAGATCAAGCTAGTTTTCAGCGTTTAATGGGGGACGGTACTGATCTTGGGATGAAATTTGAGTATTGTATTCAACCTTCCCCTGATGGCTTGGCGCAAGCGTTTATTTTAGGCGAGGATTTTATAGGCGATGATGATGTTTGTCTTATTTTAGGCGATAATATTTTTTATGGGCATACCTTAACCACTTTATTGGCAAGTGCGGTCAGTAATGCACAAACGGAAAAAAAATCGACTGTTTTTGGGTATCATGTGGCACATCCTGAATATTATGGAGTGGCAGAGTTTGACGATGAAGGTAATGTTATAAGCTTGGCAGAAAAGCCTGAAAGCCCAAAAAGTAATTATGCGGTCACAGGTTTGTATTTTTACCCAAACGATGTGGTTGAAAAAGCCAAACAGGTACAACCGTCGGCACGCGGTGAGTTAGAAATCACCACGCTTAATGCGATGTATTTAAATGAAAAACGCTTAAAACTGGAAATTATGGGGCGTGGAATGGCGTGGTTAGATACAGGCACGCATGAAGATTTATTAGAAGCCTCGGTGTTTATCGAAACCATTGAAAAGCGTCAAGGATTGAAAATTGCCTGTTTAGAAGAAATTGCGTATGAACAGGGCTATATTGATAAGGCGCAGTTATTGACGTTGGCACAGCCGTTGTTGAAAAATCAATATGGGCGTTATTTATTACAAATTGCCGAAG
>JAGLBU010000364.1 GCA_023146575.1 Methylococcales bacterium | reverse complement strand
CGAATCCTCCCCCCTCCACCACTTTCTTCTACAAATATATATGCGGGTGTAGTTCAGTGGTAGAACTCCAGCCTTCCAAGCTGATTATGTGGGTTCGATTCCCATCACCCGCTCCAATAAATTCCCCACGCTCATATAGCTCAGTCGGTAGAGCACTTCCTTGGTAAGGAAGAGGTCACCAGTTCAAATCTGGTTATGAGCTCCAGTTTATTTTTAAATCACCAAAAAAGTTAATTTTATATCCACTCCTACTTGGCGTATCGTTTGTAGCGATAATTTTTTCTTATCCGCCATTGTTTGTAATGTGGGTAAATGAAATAATCCTCGCGCCTGATTGCCCAAAATAACAGGTGCCATATAAACGACCCACTCATCAACCAATCCTGCTTCGAGTAAAGCGCCATTTAAGGTTGCCCCCGCTTCAATTAACACCTGATTAACCTGTTGTTTACCTAAAAATAAAAATACCGACTTTAAGTCTAATCGACCTTGTTTTTCAGGTAAAATATAAACCTTAAAGCCTGCTAACTCCAATGCCTGTTTTTTAGCCTTATCGGGCGAACAACTTAAAATCCAGCATTCACTGTCTAACGAAGCCATTTTTGCGGTTATAGGCATTTGCAATTGACTGTCTAAAATTACTCGAATGGGTTGCAACACCAGTTCATCTAAACGGACATTTAACGAGGGGTCATCGGCTAAAACCGTCTTTATGCCTGTTAAAATAACCGAACTTTCAGCTCTTAAACGTTGAACATCTTGGCGAGCGTCTGCACCTGTAATCCATTTACTTTCACCTGATGCCATTGCAGTTCGCCCATCTAAACTCATCGCTAATTTGCTTTGAATAAAAGGCAAACCTTGTTGCATTCGTTTGATAAAACCTTTGTTTAATGCTTTTGCATCTTGCTCTAAAACCCCACAACAAACTTCAATCCCTGCTTGTTGTAATTTTTTAATTCCTTTTCCTGAAACTAAAAGGTTTGGGTCTTGCATTGCAATCACCACTCGTGCCACTTTTGCCCTAATCAGCGCTTCAGTACAAGGAGGTGTTTTCCCTTGGTGACCACAAGGTTCCAAAGTAACATAAGCCGTTGCGCCTTCCGCTTCGGTTGTTTTTTTTAACGCCTCGATCTCAGCATGTCCACACCCTGCCCTTTTATGCCAGCCTTCGGCAATAATTTTATTATTTTTTACTAATACACAACCTACACGTGGATTAGGGTCGGTGGTGTATTGTCCCTTAGCAGCACAGGTTAATGCGTGTGCCATATAACGCTGATCATCTAGGGTCATCGCTAATTTAAAATCGCTAAAACGGTTTTATAATCAGGTTCATCGGCAATTTCCATCACAAACTGACTGTAAATGACGATATCCTGCTCATCAAGCACAATAATCGCTCGCGCGGTGAGTCCTTTCAATAAACTATCATTTAATCGAAGCCCATAATCTAATGCAAAATTTGAGCGAAAACACGATAACGCAATGACATCATTAATATTTTCAGTTTCGCAAAAACGGCTTTGAGCAAAGGGTAAATCTTCAGAAATGACCAGTACCACTGTATTTTTTAATTTTGCCGCTTTTTGATTAAACATACGTGTCGAAGTAGCACAGGTAGGCGTATCCAAACTAGGAACAATACTTAAAACTTTGCGTTTACCTTGATAATTTTTTAAAGTAATATTTTTTAAGCGACTATTGACCAGTTCAAAGTTTGGCGATTTTGAGCCAACTTTAGGGAGTTCACCGCA
>JAGLBU010000363.1 GCA_023146575.1 Methylococcales bacterium | reverse complement strand
AAGATTCCAATAATGGCAATAACAACCATCAATTCGATGAGCGTAAAGCCGTTGTGTTTGTGTAATTGTGTCATAAGATTCTCCTAGCCAACCGCCACACCCATTTGAAAAATAGGGAGATACATGGCAACCACCACAATACCCACCAATAAGCCAACCACCAATAGCGTCCATTGATGAGTGACTTGGGTTAATTGCACTAACATTCTTTCAAGTAATGCGTTATTTTTAGCCACCGATTTTTGCAACAAATGTAAACGTTGGGTTTTTTCAAACACGCTCAGTGCAGGGAAAATTCTATTTGGAAAAACGTGTTGCTGTTTCAAACAATCCACAAACGATTTTTTTTGCTCAACCGCGGTGGCGCTCTGCATAAGACTGTCCATAACAACGGTATTTTGACTGGCGGTCGCAGATAACCGTAACGCCTGTGCTAAAGCTATATTATGGCTCAATAAAATCTGTAATGTTTGTAGAGTTTGAGCGGCTTCTATAGATTTAACCAGCGGAAAAAAAAGGCTTACTTTAGAGCATAATGGCTTACTTTTAGGATGTTTAAGACCCATAAAGGCGAGTAGGGTTATAAGTACGCCTATCCACCACCATTGCTGAAAGACGCTTGAAACCGTAATAACCAACAGTGTCAATGAGGGAAGTTCTGCCCCAAAGGATTGATAAACATGATCAAACACAGGCACAACAAAAACCGATAGTATTACAATGACAAAAAAGCAAAAAACTAAAGTCCCTAAAGGGTATATTGAATTAATTTTAAGTTGTTGTTTATAGCTTTGTCCGTGACGGTCTAACAATAATAGCTCCCTAAGATGCTCAGAAAGGCTTTTTAAAGCCGCTATTTCTTCATTGTTTTTTTGCCCTTGCTCTAATAAGGCGATCATATAATCAGGCGCAAATTGTGGAAACGCACGAAGACCTACCATAAAACTGGGTGCTTCTATCAGCGATGCCAAAAAATCTTGCGCCACGGGTTTCGTTTGTTCTTTCGCAATGATGATGAGGGCTTCTTTTTCAGGAATTTCAGCATCACGTAAAAAATAGTATTCTTCAAAAATTTCCGCAAACGCTTCTTCCGTCAGCGGTCTCCTTGGAAATAAATCTTTAGGTCGTTGTTTCAAAAGTCTCTCCTCATGTTATCGACATGCAAACGGCAGTTGTCGGGGTGGAATGGTGGTTTGGGGTTGAATTTTTGTGGAATCAATCATCGGATGGGTTTTGTAACCACATAACCACAGCACGATACCTGTCTCTGTGTTTTTTTCATCCTTTTGCATAAAGCCTTGAAAACTTAACTGTCCTTTGTCGACTCTATCCTCATGTTTTTCAACCACAAGCGTAGTATTATTTTTCCAATAGGAGGCACCCGCATATTTACCGTCATTTTCGTGTTTAAAAGGCTCAGGCCACTGACCTGATATGGCATAATAAAGACTTGCCTTTGTGGCAAGACCCGATCCCATTAACACTAATTCACTATTTTTTGCGGTTTCCATATTGTCCTGATAAATAGGCAAAACAAGGGCAGAGAGTATCCCAATAATCAGGATAACGATTAATAATTCCATCATAAAAATATAATGGTGTCCAAAAATGTCATTCATAATTTTGACCTGTTGGTTAGCGGAAGAAAAAAGTTACTTATTTTCGTTGCCCTTGTTTTCGTTTAACGCCAAACCCATAAACATATAAATTAGCAATAGCATAATCATATTTTGAATATTTTTTACTGACTAAAAAACCAATTTCTTGCAACCGTTTAACAAAACGATCAAAGGATGTTTTTGATTGCTGGGGGATCGTTTTTTTCCATAGTTCTTGTAAGTCTTTTTCATAAAATAACGATTTCAACTCATTAACTTGATTAAAAAATTCTCCAAATTCAGGATATTCATTTTTAATAGCATTACAACGTTCTTCGGATGC
>JAGLBU010000362.1 GCA_023146575.1 Methylococcales bacterium | reverse complement strand
TTAAGCAGAATAATGGTGGAGTATAAGAGAGACAACATAATCTGCCTCTCTTAATTTAGATTACTTACTGAAGAAAAGCATCGGTTTCAGAACTTACGGTTGATGAGTCATCATCAATAGTATTAATGTAGTTTTTTAAATTCGCAATTTGAGTTGCATTAAGGGTTGCATTAATCAACTTTCCATTTCGTAAGGTATGTTTGCTAAAGACCTCATCCAGTGTATTAGCAGAACCATCATGAAAATAAAAACCATGATAACCGACCCCTAAGAGTGAAGGAACATTAAAGCCTTTTCCTCCGACCGCGCCTTTACCAATCGCGCCTCCCGCTCCTCGAATTTCAAAAGGATCAGCGGCATTAAAACTGCTGATTTGTTCCAAAAAGGTTATCGTTTTATTGTTATCGGTAAACGAAACAATTTGAGGGCCTGCATTGGTAATTCTTGAATCCAATACTTTTCCACCTGCCAGTGGGTTACCGTCAAAAGTTGGGTTATTAGGATAGACCACTTGGCTTTTTGTCCATTTAACACCACCATGACACATTGCACATTGTGTTTTAAAGGTATCTTTACCTTGATCGAAAGCCGCAATATCGGTGGTATCAGGCATTACAGGCGAGCGAACGGTTTGTACCCATTCAACCATCGCATCTAAGGCATCGCTGACACCTTTAGTTGGGCCATGGTTAAAAACCACACTAGGGTCATCGGCAAACCCTTCTCCGCCCTGAATATTACGGGAATTATTATTAAAATCGGTGACACTCCCACGTACGGCATTCCAGTTTGATATTCTTTGATTTGTGGGGTCTTTTTTGGCAAAAAAGGCATCTAATGGAATGGTTTGTCTTGGCCCTGTGGGAAACATCCATGTCACCCCATCAGAAAGCCCGTCATTATGACAACTGGCACAACTGCTCCAGCCATTATCAGAGGCTTTATTACGATGATCGACAGGGATAATATTACGAATTGGGGTTGCAAATAAACCGTTATTAGGCGTACCCAGTGACGTGAAGAACGTTAACTTTCCAACCAGCTCACGATGTTCTTTGGTACCAGGTATAGGGGCGGCAGATGAGGCAATATCACGCTGTAAAACAGTTTTATTTTCCAAATTTAATACGGAAATAGAATACCCAACTTCATTATTGGTATAAGCACGCGTTCCATCATCAGACATTACAATCCCTGTTGGAATATTGCCTGTTTGATAGCGAGTCACATTAGGTTCATTAATACTTAAGCCATTCTCACCGCCTTGGGCTTCTAAAACATAGTTTCCGCCTCGACTAACGATTAAAAAGTGTTCGCCTTTTTCATCACCATCAATGGCAACAATATCGCTCCCAAAGACGCGCTCTAAACTCCCATCAGTTTTTGCAGGTTGTGTTTCTTTTTTGATTAAATTATTTAAATTAACCGCCGCATCAGGCATTTCAGTTTGCGTTTGTGTATCGATAACATTTACTAATGCTTGCACGTTAACGTTAAATTTTACAGGAGGTTCAGGTGCGGCACCGACATTGGGTAAATAAAGTTTAGCATCCCGAATAATGGCGGAAAAAAATTGATTGGGATAAGCTCCCTGTTTAATTTTAGTGTTATCAATCCCCGCAGTAGTATCGGGACAAAAAATTTCACTGTGTAAACTCTCGCCTGCCTTTGCGGTTGAGGCACAAAAATTACTGCGGTCGGCAGGGAAGCCTGAGTCTTTTAAGGGTGCAATAGTGGTTGATTTAACACTGCCATCCCCGACGTTAAAATAATAAATAACCCCCTGTTTAGCATTATCAAAACCATCGCGTCGTCCTTTAATCGTACGGCTAAAAAAATCAGTGACATAAACCATTTCATCACTATCGGTTGCATCGCCATCGTTACTAATCGCAATGGCCATTGGGTTTCCTGTCACTTTTAAGGTTTGTTTGACCGTTTGAGTGGCGGTGTCGATTTCAGAAATGGTTTTTGAGGTGTGATTTGCTACATAGACAGACGTACCATTTGGCGTAAAAGCAAGACCACGAGGTTCACTGCCAACCGTAATGGTATTGAGTAATTTGGAATTTTGTTGGTTAATAGAGACGATAGAAACCGTCCCACTCACGGAATTACTGACATAGGCAACTGTATTATCAGGGCTAATGGCAACATAGCGAGGTTCTGTACCAACGGTAATTTCCGCTAATTTGGTTTGCGTATCCGCACCGCTTTCATTTTTAACTTCAAAAATTGACACAGATTTTGAGCTACGATTAGCAACCACGAGATAGCGACTATCACTGGTTAAGGCAATAGAGCTTGAACGACTTTCCGAGCTTAATCGCGTAAATTCACCCGCCTCAGCTAAGGTAAATTGTAACGGGTTGGTATTTGGAATAAGACGAAGTTTAACCTGAAAAAAAGACGGTT
>JAGLBU010000361.1 GCA_023146575.1 Methylococcales bacterium | reverse complement strand
CTGAGTGTATAGGTGGTTCGAGTTGCCTTTTTAATTCTTAAATTATAATAAGCGGTTTTACCATCAAGTGGACTAGTGTCTGAAAAAATAGCGGGTTTACCTGTATCGGCATTACTTTGAGCCGCTTTTTTATAGCTATTGGTCTCCGTAAAATGGCGCTCCATTGCATTCATCAACCCCATTAACGCTGCCGTCGCATCCACACGACGTGAGGTTTTAATATGCTCTTGGTAGCTCGGATAGGCGATTGCACTGAGAACACCAATGATAGCAATAACAATAAGAAGCTCAATCAGAGTAAAGCCTTTGAATTCTTGGTTTTTAATTTTCATCATCGTATTATATTCTTAAGGACGTAGTTCTTGCCATGATAACCGACCCGTTTCAGACCCACCTATCTTTGCGATAGGGCGTGTATGTATTGGAGGATTTTTACTTCCTTTAGGCGTACTGGTTCCTGGGGTATATTGCTGATTATTCAAAAAACTTGAGGAGGCGGGAAGTCCTAGGTTAAAAACTTGACCACTAGGCGCATAGGTTTTTTTATTTTGTCCAGATATAACCACTAAATCATCATCATTCACCTCCCCTGTACTATCCTTATTAAGATCAAACGTTGCTTCTTTAGTACGCCCCCCATTGATTTGTTTCACTGACATTAAAAAACCCGAGCCACCTTCACCACAAGGGCTTGAATCTGGAATCCACGTATTAAAAAATAATAAATCCCCTCGAATATCAGGATCCACAATGACTCGTTCACCTGAGGCCAAGGTTAAATTAATAAACCAGCCTTTTTTAGTGGAATAATCAATTGTGGTATCCGTAAGCACACGGACTTCTTGGGTTACATCTTTATTTTTATTGCGAAAACTTCCTGATAAAAATTTTTGTTCAACCAATGCACTTGGAGTAATGGAATGCTCACCTTTATCCCAAACACCATAAAAGGACTGCAAATCTTTATTCGCAGGATCGGTATCAGTCAAATATTGACCCGTGCCAAAAAAAACTAAAATATCAGGATGACCGCCTAAAGCTTCAGGATGTTTAACCACAATAGGTTTAAGCGTAATTGCTTGGGCTTTATTATTTTGTTTGGCAATAAAAAGTGGCTTAGGGGTTTGCTTATTACCATAAGCCACTCCCCATTTTTTTTCACTGATATCTGATACATCAAAAACCCAGAGATTTCCCTTTAAATCCCCAGCATAAATCCGATCCATGACTTGATTACCGTCAACATCAACTACTTGTGGGGTGGATAAACCATTGCAATCTTGGCAATCGGTAAATTGATTAGACCCCACTTTCGTTGTAATATTAAGATAATCTTTACCTTCTACCCATGTTCCATTAGCCCCACCATCTAAAAAAACGATAAATAGACTTGCGGTTCCATCGCCTTTATTATTGTACCCATTGCCAAAAATAGCCGCCCAACGACCATTATTCATTAACGCAATAGACGGTTTACTAAAGGTAAAGCCTAAATTAGCATTATCATTTTGATCAAATTCCCACAAAACCAAATTTTTTGCATTGGTAGATGTTTGACTAAATTTAGTAGGATCGGTTACATCCAGTGCAAACAGACCTCGACTGCCTTTTCGCCCACCCCCCATTAAGATTGTCCGCCATTTTTTAGCTTCACTGCCCTTTTTAATATAAACATCTGAAATCGTCAATGGCATATCCACATAATAACGATGCGCATAATTTGTATCAGTTAAATAATGAACGCCTTTACTGCTGGTTGAAGTATCTTTTGAAAAAATATTATTCGGAAAATACGCCAATGCTTCTTGACCATTTGAACTATAAAACCCATGTAACATACCATCATTTGCCCCTGCATAAACCACTCCTTTTCTTGATTTTGCCTGCCCTATTTTAAAATTGTTATAACTTTGTGAGGCACTGGTGGGAAAAGGGGCTGTATTTGGCCAAAAAAGCTCAGGAG
>JAGLBU010000360.1 GCA_023146575.1 Methylococcales bacterium | reverse complement strand
AACCTATCATCAATCGGTACAAAATGTAGGGTTTGCACAGCATTTAAGCGATGCCCCACAATTAATCCCTTTGACAATAGCGGTTGCAAAGGCTTTTAATGCCAATAAAGTGACGATTCATTGGACGACCGATCATTGGAAAACATTACATAAAACACCTTGTCAATTTGCCAATAATTATTGGGATGAAAATTGTCGTAGCAATGCTCGAAACCCTAATCAATATGGGGTTGGCTTATGGACAGCAGAGCTTGAAGGGGCGGAAGATTGGTTTAAATTAGAATACAGTATTCATGCTGAAAACACTGCCCAATCATCGTGGGAAAATAATGGTGAGCATAATTATCGTTTTCAACGTGAGCAATTAAAGGTTTTAATTTTAAACCTGCATTGTTATCAAGAGGAGAATCAGGATGAAAAATTCACCAAAATCGCTAACACGATTGATGCCCTAGAAATAGATATTGTTTGTTTGCAAGAAGTGGCTGAATATTGGCGCGATGGTCAGGGTGATTGGGAATCTAATTCGGCTAAAATTATCAATGATCGCTTACAAAATTCTTTTTATATTTATACGGATTGGTCGCATTTAGGCTTTGAAAAATACCGCGAAGGCGTGGCTATTTTAAGCCGTTATCCTTTGTCAAAGCAAAAAGGCGCTTATGTGTCTGACAGTGATGATATTTATGATATTCACTCAAGAAAAGTGATTTCAGCGCACGTTTCCGTGCCATTTATAGGGAATATTAACGTTTTTTCAGCGCATTTAAGTTGGCTTGAAGATGGTTTTGAAAAACAATTTGCACGCTTGCACCAATGGGCTGAAAAAAATTACAGTGATGATATTCAAGCAACCTTGTTATGTGGGGATTTTAATATCACTGCAGGGGCTGAAGGCTATAAATTAGTAGTGGATACCAATCAGTATGAAGATCAATTTTTAGCCATAAATCAACAAGGTGTTTTTGAGAAAATATTTAAAGTTCATGATGCCCATTGGCAAGATTTATTAGCCGATGATTATCGAATTGATTATATTTTTATGCGTAAAAACAGTGAATTACAGGTTACATCAGCACGCGTTCTTTTTACCGATCAAGATTATGGCCGTGTTTCGGATCATTGTGGGTATTTAATGACGTTTGAACCCCGTTAAACTCCAACAATAAAAATAAAGGTAACGACATGCAGATAGCAGAAAATTATGCAAGACCGCTTGAAGGTGAGCTAGGTGGTTCATTTGCAAGGGTTAATGATTTTGGTCATACATTTTTTCTGCGATGGGGGAAAATAGACTTTGAATTATTTCACGGCGATCAAATTAATTTAAAAGTCATCCTTAAGGTGTATCGTAAACATGATGTTTGTGAAACCTATATTGTGGATACGGATGCCTATGATGTGGAATGGAATCAGCATAAACGTAAAACCCGCGATTTTTATTTACATCCTTTTTCCAATTCATTTGGGCATATTGATTGCGTTAAATTTTCCTATATTATTCATAAAGGCGAGCAATCTTTTCATTCTGAAAAAGACTATATTTTCATGGATTGGCCTCAATTGCATGGTGATTCTGAATGTCATTATTATCGGAACATAACGGATTTACATTCAACTGAAAATAACTACCGAACTTATGAGTTAGAGTCACAGCAATTACAATCCGATGTTGATTGGATCAATCATCATTTTGAATCGTTAGCCTTGGTGCCTAAATTTACCAAAGGTCAGCCCGATCACCCTTATCACCCTAAAAGTTATATTCACCATCTAATTGATAACGTCATGCAGTGCAAAAAAACGGATCCTGAACGGCTTTGTACTATCAAGGTGAGTGTGGATTGTATTGATGATGCTGATTTTATTAATCATTTAATTCATGCCAGCGAGCAAGGGGTATGGGTTCAGTGTATTGTTGATTGGCGTAAAATGACGATGACCAATAGTGATAATTATGCGCTTTTAAAAAAGGCGGGGGTGGAACTTATCGG
>JAGLBU010000036.1 GCA_023146575.1 Methylococcales bacterium | reverse complement strand
TCACCCATGCCATAAATCACCGTAGGGTCGGTTTGCAATAACATGCCTATTTTTAAACGCCGACTAAACACCCCTGAAATCATTGTGCGCTCACTGCCTACGGCGGTTTCTTTTTCAATAATCGAGGCTAAAATCAAAGTTTCATACGGCGTTCTTATTTGTAAATTGATGTCTTTTTTAGCCCATTGTTGCTTTAAGACCGTTTGCATTTTTGTATAGGATTTTTTCAAAATTGAAAAATCGCTGGCATTTTTACTAAAAAAATAGGTATCAGGGAAAAATAGCCCTTCGGGGTGTTTAAAATCAGAGTTTAAGCGCTTCATCAACGTTTCATTATCTATTCCAGCAAGGGTTTGTTTTAAACCTTTCGTCGTTGAGATTTTTTTAAGTATTTGCTTAAATGACCATCCTTCTGGAAAGGTAATCGAATATTGTCTGGATTTTCCTGAGGCAAGTAATAATAACAATTGCGGCGTTGTCATCCCTGACTTTAACTCGTATTCCCCTGCTTTTAAGGATTTAATAACTTTATGATTGTAGCCCATGAATTTAAACCAAAATAACTCAATATCTATTTTTTGGCTTTTTAAATTGTAAATGATGTTATTGACGGTATCGCCTTTGTTGACGATAAAAAGTTGTTTTTCCGTCGTCACAGGTCGTGAAACTTCTTTTTTATACGAAGCCCAGCCTAAAACAGCGATTGCACCTAATGTAAATAATAAAAAAGCAAGAATATTAAGGAAAATTTTCATAAAAATTGTAGCTTATACTGTTTAAGTTGCTGTTGTAATGGATGGGTGAGGGTGTTTTGGTTAAATAGATGTTTTTCTAAGGTTTTAATGGGACAAATACCGATCATTGAATTGCTGATAAAGAGTTCATCGGCCTTTAATAAATCCTCTGGGTTAAAAATCCCTATCTCAGTGGTTATACCTATTTTTTGTGCTGCCTTAAGAATAAAGTCGCGCATTATACCTGCGATACCCGCTTGAGTTAAAGAGGGCGTATAGAGTTTGTGATTGCGAACAAAAAAAATATTACTCATCGTGCCTTCAATCACATGGTCATCATAATCAAGCATGATGCCCTCTTGAAACGCATCATCCTCCCATTCCGCACGGGCTAAGACTTGTTCTAAACGGTTAAGGTGTTTAATACCTGCCAGCATGGGGTTATGTGATAATCGTTGCTGACAAAATCGAGTCTTAATGCCCTTTTTTTGAAAACAATCTGGGTAATCTGGATAGGGATGTAAGGATATAATACGGGTAGCGTTAATGGCTTGAGGTTGTCGATAACCACGACCGCCAGACCCTCGTGTAATAATTATTTTTAAAACTCCTCTGGAGACATTTTTGACCAGAGATAACGCTTCTTTTTTAAGGATTTTAATTGCTAAAGAGGGGAATAATAATCGCTGACAACCGAGTGCAAGTCGTTGTAAATGTTGTTCTAAAAAAACCAAATGCCCATTTAAAACCTCAATAGTTTCAAATAAGCCATCGCCATACTGAAGCCCTCGATCGCTGATGTCGATCTGAGTCTGTGGTTTTCCATTGACGAGTATCATAAACGTTTTAAAAAACCTGCCGCGTAATTATTTGCTGATAAGGATACCACTAATTGTTATAGCTTAGCTTTCTTTATCTGTCCAAAAATAGGTTTTTATTTTCACTTGCTTTTAGGCTACTTTCCCTTTAGATTTAAGTTCATTTTTGACACCTTTTTATTTTTCATGAAACTACCTGATTATTCTTCTGCACACGTCCTTGTTGTCGGGGATTTAATGCTTGATCGTTATTGGCATGGCACATCAACACGCATCTCCCCAGAAGCCCCCGTGCCTGTGGTTCAGGTTAATAATGAAGAACATCGTGCGGGAGGGGCAGGTAACGTGGCGTTAAATATTGCCCAACTGGGGGCAAAAGTCGCTTTACTAGGCTTGGTTGGAAACGATACTGCCGCCAACACCTTACAAAATTTATTGCAATCGGTCGGGGTTAACTGTGTTTTTCAAACGATTAAAAATGCACCAACGATTACTAAATTACGCATCACCAGCCATCATCAACAGCTTATTCGAGTCGATTTTGAAGCTAAATTTAAAAATTTTAATGAAAGCGCTTTGTTAGAAAGTTATCAACAACAATTAGCCCACGCTCAGGTGGTGGTTTTGTCCGATTATGGCAAAGGCACCTTGCGTAATATTGAAAAAATGATTCAATTAGCCCGAAAAATGAATAAACCTGTGTTGATTGATCCTAAAGGCGTGGATTTTTACCGTTATCAATACGCCACTCTTTTAACCCCTAATTTAACCGAATTTGAAGCCATTGTCGGACATTGTCAAGACAGTGATGATATTGTTAAAAAAGGCATGCCACTTTTAAAAAAATTACATTTAGAAGCGCTATTAATTACTCGGGGTGAACAAGGGATGACATTATTAACGCAACAATCTCCACCGTTACATTTACCGACTCAAGCACAAGAAGTGTTTGATGTCACGGGGGCAGGAGATAGTGTTATTTCATTATTAGCCGCTAGTTTAGCCGCCCAAACGACCTTAGAAACGGCTACCACCTTAGCTAATATTGCCGCTGGCTGTGTGATCGGAAAATTAGGCACGGCAACCGTTTCAATTGAAGAACTTGAAGAGGCTTTAGTCGCAAAACGCGCCCATCATCAAGGTGTCGGAACATTAACTGAAATCTTAAATGAAATTCAACATGCACAGAAAAAAGGCGAAAAAATCGTCCTCACCAATGGTTGTTTTGATATTTTGCATTTAGGCCATATCACCTATTTAAAACAAGCCAAAGCCTTAGGGCAACGATTAGTCATTTTGGTGAATACCGATGAATCGGTTAAAAAATTAAAAGGTGAAACTCGCCCGATTAATAACTTAAATCAACGCATGGAAATGTTAGCCGCCCTCGAATGTGTCGATTGGGTACTGCCTTTTAGTGAAGAAACTCCTCAAAAAATGATTGCTACTTTATTGCCTGATATTTTAGTCAAAGGCGGCGATTATACCGATATTACCAGCATTGCAGGTCATCAAGAAGTGCTTGAAAATGGCGGCGACGTACAGGTATTAAATTTTGTAGCAGGGCATTCCACGACCAACATCATCAAGACCATTAAAGGTGAACCCCATGACTAAAGTATACTTTTTAGACCGTTGCCAACAATATTGGCTGTTAATGCGTTTTGACAAACCCATTGGGATTTTAATTTTATTATGGCCAGCGTTGTGGGCATTATGGATTGCCAGTGATGGCCAGCCCAATTTATTAGTCCTAACGGTTATTTGCCTTGGGGTCGTTCTCACCCGTGCCGCAGGCTGTGTGATTAATGATTATGCCGACCGTGATTTTGACCCTCATGTTGAACGCACCCAACAACGCCCAATTGCCGCAGGTAAAGTCAGCCCGAAAGAAGCCTTAAAATTATTTGCTGTTCTGATTGGTATCGCCTTTGCATCGGTTTTATTCTTAAATGGGATGACGATTTTATTATCCTTTATTGCCGCGTTTTTAATTGCCAGTTATCCTTTTACCAAGCGTTATACCCATTTACCACAAGCTTATTTAGGCATTGCCTTTGGCTGGGCAATTCCAATGGCGTTTGCGGCACAAATCAATACTATTCCTTTGGTTGCATGGTTAATGTTTTTAGCCGTAGCACTGTGGGCAATTATTTATGACACCATGTATGCTATGGTCGATAAAGACGATGATCTTAAAATTGGGGTTAAATCCACCGCTATTTTATTTGGCGATAGAGATCGTGAAATCATTGGGGCATTGCAACTGATAATGTTGACCTTATTAATCATCATTGGGCAACTTCAAATGCTGGGTTTTTTTTATTACCTAGGATTGTTAGCCACTGCCGCCTTATTTATCTATCAACAAACCTTGATTTTTCATCGACAAAAAGACCATTGTTTTCAGGCTTTTTTGAATAATAATTATGTCGGGATGGTTATTTTTGTGGGACTAATGATAAATTTTTGGTAAAAAGAGCGCTTATGAGCATTATGGGGTGCACGTTTTGCTACGGCTCAATCATTCCTTTTAAGCTAAAGCCCATGGGACGTAGTCGCTATCGGGACTTGACAAGTAGGCATTTAAACATCATCACTGGGTGATAGGCTCGCTCACCCGCTTTATAGCTGTGAATGTCTTGTACAATCTGTTCAATGGCGTGCCAGTCTACGAGCGCATGAATACTATCAAGCTCTTTAATTGAATCATGTTCAATCAATAAAGCATCGGCAAGTGTGTCTTGCTTTGTGTTTTTTCAAGCCATTTTTATGTCCTTTCTTATGATGCTTCTATTATCCTATAAAATCACTGGTTACAAGTGGTTTTTGTGCAAAGGTCTCAGTTAATATTAAAAAACCTTAAAAAATTTTAAGTAAACAACGCGATAATATTCTCAATATTGAGTGGAATGTAATGGTCAATTAGGAGTGCGGCAAAAATCAGCATTAAATAGAGGATTGAAAAACCAAAGGTTTGCATAGCGGTTTTATCATCTTTTCGTTTCATCATTAGCATGGCAAAATATAAAAACACTAAGCCTAAGGGGAGGGCGGTGAATAAATAAATAAGATGACTCATGCCCGTTAAATAGGGTAATAAGGTGACTAAAAACAATAAGATAGTATAAAGTAAAATTTGCAAACGTGTGAATTCTACACCGTGAGTGACAGGTAACATAGGAATGGAAATTTTGGCGTATTCTTTACGCCGTGCAATCGCTAATGCCCAAAAATGCGGTGGTGTCCAAATGAAAACAATCAAGAATAATAATAATGAAAATGGGTGGACTTCCCCTGTCATTGCACACCAACCTAATACGGGTGGTGCCGCCCCTGCCGCCCCTCCAATAACAATATTTTGCGGGGTCATGCGTTTTAAATAAACCGTGTAAACAATCGCATAACCAATCAACGATAAAAAAGTCAAAAAAGCGGTTAATAAGTTGACCATAAAGGCTAATATTAACATGGCAATTATGCCAATAATTAGCGCAAAAACAATCACATTTTTGGCGGATAAATTTCCCTGTGGCAGTGGTCGGTTTTTGGTGCGTGTCATTTTGGCATCCGACTGGCGATCAATATAATGATTAATCGCCGCCGCTGAGGCCGCTGCCAATCCAATTCCTATGGTTGCATAGAGTAAAGGCATGAGTGGAGGCATTCCATCAACGGCTAATAGCATTCCAACGACCGCTGTAAAAATAATCAGTGCAACCACTTTCGGTTTACACAGTTCTAAATAATTTTTCCAAGAAAGAACGTTGTTGTTATGTGTCATTGAATTTCAAATAACCTAGGAGAATCGTATAGAATACAGGGAACGATTCATTATTGAAATAGTCGATGTCTCTATCATTTTTATTATTGAGGAACTTATGAAAGTTAAATATTTAGTCTTTGCTTTGTGTTGTTTGCCCTTAAGTGTGGCTTACAGTGCAGAGAATAAGGTGCATGAAAAAGT
>JAGLBU010000359.1 GCA_023146575.1 Methylococcales bacterium | reverse complement strand
TTTAGCCATTTCAACCTGCTTTATACCTTTGGTCGTCACACCATGCAAAATGGGGAAACCTATTTACCCCATCACGCCATATTAGCTGAAATTAATCGAGCAAAAGCCTCTATAAATATTAGCTTATTTTTAATTGGTGAATTATTAGGTAATCACAATGACAGTGTTATTTGCGCGTTAATCAATGCAAAGCAGAGAGGGGTTGATGTGCATATTTTATTTAATGGTCATCTTGCAAGACAAGGTAAAATTGGCGTTGAACGTAGTATGGAAGAAGAGTTAAATCGCCCGCTATTGCCTGTTATTGAGCGTTTAAAATCAGCAGGTGTTCGGGCGGGATTAGTTTATGGTCAAGACGATCATCCCGTACCTTATTCCCCCATTCACTCTAAATATTGTATTATTGACAACATGATCGTTATTGAAGGCAGTTTTAACTGGTATAACACTTCGGTGTTTTCGCACGATTTAGTCGTTATTGCGGCAAATTCTGACGCGGCGAATGCTTATTCACATGAATTTGAGCAGATGCAACGTTTATTTAGGGTCTATTATTAGTACATCACAATTATTCTGACAGAGGAATTCACATGGCCGTATCATTAAACAAAGGTGGCAGACTGTCACTTTCAAAAGAAAATCCTGGTTTAAAAAAAATCCAAGTAGGATTAGGCTGGGACGAGCGTCAAACCGATGGCTTAACCTATGATTTAGATGCTTCGGCATTTATACTAACGGCATCAGGAAAAGTACGAA
This sequence comes from Methylococcales bacterium, assembly GCA_023146575.1. Taxonomy (GTDB): domain Bacteria; phylum Pseudomonadota; class Gammaproteobacteria; order Methylococcales; family Methylomonadaceae; genus WTBX01. The sequence continues at coordinate 834 of JAGLBU010000359.1, read as the reverse complement.
ATGATGCTGATTTTATCTTTTATAATAATCTCAAAGGTGCTGATAATGCGGTTGAACACATGGGGGATAATTTAACAGGCGATGGTGATGGCGATGATGAAATCATTAAGTTAGACCTGTTATTACTGGATAATCAGACCGATATTGAAAAAATTGCCATGGTCGTGACGATTCATGATGCCAGTGCTAAAAATCAAAATTTTGGTCAAATTGAAAATGCCTTTATCCGTATTGTAAATGATGAAACTCAGCAAGAAATTGTACGGTTTGACCTGACAGAAGACTATTCTGTTGAAACCGCGATGATTTTTGGGGAAATTTATAAAAAAGGCAATGAATGGCGTTTTTCAGCGGTAGGTCAAGGCTTTGCAGGCGGATTAGGCGCGGTGTGCAGTCGTTATGGGATTGATGCGGCGTAATGATACTCCGTTACCTTGTTTTTGGTTTCTTTTTTTGTATCAATATTGCAACGGTTTTTGCAGAAGAATCATTAGAAACGGTTTTACAAAGACTGAAACCAAAACAGGCGATGGCGATTGCTTATCATGAAAAACGCAGCATGGGATTTTTTAGCGAAGACCAGAAAAGTCAGGGTATTTTGTACTTAACACCGACTGAAACGTTATTAAAAATCCAAGAAAGCCCCCATAAAATTTTGATGGGCATCGAAAAAGATCAACTCTATTATTACAATCCCCGCAACAAACAGCGTTATCACACTCAAATAAAAGATGAGCTTCCCATGAGTGCCTCAATTGAAATTTTAAAAGGCTTGATGAATGGTAATATTCAGACCTTGAAGCAAAAATATTCGCTTAATTTTAGTCTTATTGC
>JAGLBU010000358.1 GCA_023146575.1 Methylococcales bacterium | reverse complement strand
CATAATTCGCTTATGGCTTATCTTAAAACGCCGACCTATCGAATATAAGGTATCACCTGATTTGACTAAATAAAGGGTAGAACCTGTTGTTATCTTTGCTATCTTTTTAGTGTTAGCATTTTTAGAGATGGTTCTTTTTCGGGCGGCGGGAGAGTTTTTTGAAACGCTTAATTTTTGCCCAAGTACAATCTTATAAGGGGGTTTGATATTATTCCAACGTGCGATATCAACATAAGAGCATTTGTATTTTGCGCTTATTTTACGTAATGTCTCATTTTTCTTAACAAGATGGTATTTAACTTCAAGATGAATTTTCGCAGTTTTCCTCGCTTTTTCCAACGTACAGTCTTGATCAGAATCACAAGCTTGTAGAGAAAGTGGCAATACAAGTAATAAAATATGTATTTTTTGAACAATAGTCATGATGTTTTTTAGAAAAATTTAAGAGAAATACAGCAATAGAAAAGTTTAGCTATTTTTTTAAAAGAATGTCTTTAGCACGATTAATTTCAGCGGCAAGATAGGTTGAACCACCACGATCAGGGTGTACTTTTTGCATTAATTTTCGATGCGCTAAAATAATTTCTTTTTCACTCGCCTGCATCGTTAAACCCAAAACTTCATACGCCTCTTGTGGGGTCATTTTATTTTTTGAATGGAAATTATCCTGTTGATTCGATGATTTTTCATCCGCAACTGATTTAAAATTAAAAAAAGATCGCGCCCCAAAAAAATAAGGCAACAAGCGCATCGCTACGGGTAATAATTTTACGATTGCCGCGATCAACAACCCTAATAACGCAAAAACACCATTTAACTTTCCAGTCACCAACAATAACAACAAAAACCCTAAAAGCACCCATAAAGTCATTTTATTGCTATATTTTGCCATAACCTTAGGCGGAAGCTTTAAAAAGCGTTTCAATAAAAACCATGAAACCAAAATCACCAGTATAATAAAAAACAACCTAATCAATGCCGCGCACCTACGACAGTTTTATAAAGCCCTCGTGTCATTTTCATTTCCTTTTCTAAAATTTAATTATGCCAGAAAATTCCGATATTCCGCACAAAAATCAACCTGTCCGCAAACAAGAATCGGGCTTTTTAGAAAAATTAGGGGTTCGGTATTATCAATACCTGACTAAAAAGACAGGACTCTCCGGTTTGAAAGAAGTTCCTATTGATGATTTGCCGCCTGATAATATTTTATGTGCGCTGGCGACCAATATTACCCATTTTGCTGCTGTTATAGCGTTTGCGATAGGCGCGTTAACCACCGTTATTTCGGTCTGGTTTGAATGGAAATACGCACAAAATATGGAAACAGGCTGGTATTATTTTTATTATGGCCTCATCATTTTGAGCATGCTCATCATCGAAATGTCGGTCTTATTTTGGTTAAGCCTTAAAACCTTACACGCGCTCGTGTGCTTAACAGGTCACCATCCAACCTTAAATGACCCTAAAAAATTATTAAAAGAAGATAATGTCAGCAATATTTTAGCCCGTGCCGCCTTAGAAATACCCGATCCTGTGGTGCATTATTTAGGCATAGACCCCTTAAAGAACGCGCCCAAAACCAAATTATTAATTTTCAGTTTATTGTATAAAGCCAAAGTTATTTTAAGTGGCTTAGTGGTTAAATTTTTACTGGTACGGGTTTTTGGAAAAAGCGGCAGTCGCCTAGGTTTTACATGGGTTGCCATCCCGATTACAGGCTTATGGGATGCCTACGTTATGTACAAAGTTGCCAAAGAATCACGATTACGCTTATTTGGGCATCGACTCGCCCAGCATATTGCCAGCAATATATTACAACCCTCATTAATTGACCGACTTTCCCCAATAGCGCGCGAGGCCTCAATCCGAGCCATTGCCACCACCATGGTATTATCACAAAACTATCACCCCAACATGTTAGTTTTAATGGTTAAATTATGCGATGCGTTTGAGATTAAAAAACAGGATAATTACGATCATTGGGGCGATT
>JAGLBU010000357.1 GCA_023146575.1 Methylococcales bacterium | reverse complement strand
AACGGTCATCGGCTTGTGGAAATTTCTCAAAGGTAAATCGAGGTACTTTGGTGACCACATAATCAATCGTGGGTTCAAAAGAGGCAGGAGTCGCACCGCCTGTAATTTCATTTTTTAATTCATCTAAGGTATAACCGACGGCTAATTTTGCCGCGACTTTGGCAATTGGAAACCCTGTAGCTTTAGAAGCTAAGGCCGATGAACGCGAGACTCGTGGATTCATTTCAATCACCACCATGCGTCCATCTTCGGGGTTAATTGCCACTTGAACGTTTGATCCCCCCGTATCCACGCCAATTTCACGCAGTACCGCTAACGAAACATTACGAAGGATTTGGTATTCTTTGTCGGTTAAGGTTTGAGCCGGGGCAACGGTAATCGAATCGCCCGTATGCACGCCCATTGGGTCAAAATTTTCAATCGAACAAATAATAATGCAATTATCATTGGTATCACGTACGACTTCCATTTCATATTCTTTCCAGCCGAGGACGGACTCTTCAATTAAAAGTTCATCGGTGGGGGATAAATACAAACCGCGTTCGCAAATTTCAACAAACTCATCTTTATTGTAAGCAATACCGCCGCCACTGCCGCCCATCGTAAAGGAAGGACGAATCACGGTGGGGTAACCGACTTCCGCTTGTGCGGCATGAGCTTCCCCCATCGTGTGAGCGGTTTTAGATTTTGCCACTTCAAAACCCAACCGTCCCATCGCTTGGTTGAATAGTTCACGATCCTCTGCCATATTGATCGCTTCTTTGGTTGCACCAATCATTTCCACATTGTATTTTTTCAATACGCCGTGTTTATCCAAATCTAAGGCACAATTTAACGCCGTTTGCCCACCCATTGTCGGTAAAACCGCATCGGGTTTTTCTTTTTCAATGATTTTTTCAACCGTCTGCCAATCAATGGGTTCAATATAAATTGCATCCGCCATTTCAGGATCGGTCATGATGGTCGCAGGGTTTGAATTGACTAAAATAACTCGATAGCCTTCTTCACGCAAGGCTTTACAGGCTTGAGTTCCAGAGTAATCAAACTCACAGGCTTGACCAATGACAATAGGCCCTGCGCCTAATAATAAGATGGAATTTAAATCGGTTCTTTTTGGCATGTTGTTTTAGATGAAAAGGGGGGGTGGGAGTTAAAGTTAATAAGGATTTTGTTTATTATAAGTCATGGTAGCCTTTCTCTTCATGCAATACAATATCAAGTCCTTCAACCTCTTGATCGGCAGTGACACGAATGCCAATAATTTTATCCAATCCTTTTAAAATAAGATAACTAAATCCTGCACTCCACAGAATCGTCACCACCACCGCTAAAACTTGTACGCCCACTTGTGATGAAATAGAAACTCCGTCAAGTCCTAAACCTCCAAAGCTTTTAGCCGCAAAGACCCCCGTTAAAATAGAGCCAATGATACCGCCCACGCCATGTACGGGAAAAACATCTAAAGAGTCATCAATTTTTAAACCGCGTTTAATATATTGGGTGGCGTAAAAACAGGCAATCCCTGCAACCACACCAATCACTAAACCACCCACAGGGCCAACATAACCTGAGGCAGGGGTAATTGTACCTAAGCCTGCAACCATCCCTGTGACAATCCCTAACACACTGGGTTTTCCAAAGCGTAGCCATTCGATGGTCATCCATGTTAAAGCCCCTGC
>JAGLBU010000356.1 GCA_023146575.1 Methylococcales bacterium | reverse complement strand
GGCTTAGAGGGGTTAAACACCGAAATTGACGAATGCCTTGCCACAAAAGTCCCTTTAATCCGTGCTAAATTACCCAATAAATGGCTTAAGGTTAAAACACAATTAGAAACCCTTGCCCAAAACGATAATTTTATTGAATACAGCGAATTTCGTAGATTATGTGAGCAACAAAACGTAAATGATGAATCCACGCAAAATGTTTTAGCCAAATATCTGAATGACTTAGGGGTTATTATCCATTTTGATGACGACTCGCAACTCATCGGCACACCTGTTTTAAAACCACACTGGATAACGCAAGCGGTTTATAAAGTCATCTGCTATAAATCCGTTGCTGAGGCGCACGGGTTATTTTATTTAAACGATTTAGCCAAGGTTTTAGAGCAAAAAACAGAGAGCGATTTTTATTACCCACCAGAAAAACGCCCACATATTATTGATTTAATGAAAAAATTTGAAATATGTTATGCGCTGGGTGAAAAACGTATTTTAATCCCTGATTTATTGGGCGTTCAAGAGCCTGATTTTGAGTTTGATTATGATAATAATAAGGCGGTTCGATTTCGGTTTCGTTACGATTTTTTATCCAAACTGATTATGCCGCGTTTTATTGTTAAACAGCATGAGAAAATTGAAAATAAAAATTTACGCTGGCGAACAGGTGTGGTTTTAAAAGATGAAAATTATGGCGTTCGTGCGCTTATAAAGGTTGATTATGAGGAAAAATTCATCAATATCGTGGTAATAGGGGAGCAAAAACGCGATTTTTTTACCATCATCCGTAATACATTTAGAGAAATACATGAAGGCTTTGCGAAAGAAACCTTTAAATTTACCGAATGGGTTTTGTTGCCTGATAATCCCCAGCATAATGGTATTGAATATGCGGAGTTAATCGGTTATGAAAAAGCGGGAAGAGATGAGTATTATATAGGAAAATTAGACAAATCTTATAGTGTATCAAAGTTATTAAATGGCATTGAAAAACCTGAAGTGCGACGTAAAGAAGGCGATAAAAATCATTTTAATATAGGAGTAGTTCAGATGAATAAGGAAGATAATAGCGTTCATGCGGCAGCAAATTCTCAAGTTCAAAGTTTTAACCAAAGTGACAACAATAATGCTCACCAAAATAAAAATAAGCCATCTGAAAGTAAAGAAGGTCGTTTATTTAAAAAGCCTTCGTTTTACATAGGGTTACTTGTTTTTATTTATTTTTGTTTGGTTGTAATCACTTCTTATGATTTGCAGAAACAAGGATTGTTGGGTAATAAAACATTTCAGCAGATTGTTTTATCTCCAATAGCTTTATTAACAACAGATGCTGAGTAGATTTTTATTTCGCGTGACCTTTTTGTTTTAAAATTAATGGTTTACCTTACATTAGGGTGTTATTATCATAATTCTGATGGGTGCAGGGGAATTTGTGATGAAAGTAAAAGGTAAGCAGGGATTTATTTTTATACAAATAGTGTTGGGGTTAACGGCGGTTATTTTTTCAACGTCTCTTATGGCATTGGAATGTAATCTTGAAGGCAGTCAGCAAGAGATGAATCAATGTGCATTGGATCGGTTTGCGCAGGCGGATTTGGAGCTTAATCAGGTTTATCAACAATTATTAGAAACGGATGATCGGTCTTTTGTTAAAAATTTACGTATCGCTCAAAGGGCGTGGATTATCTTTCGTAATTCTGAGTTAGAGGCAATATTTGCGTGTCAAGATGAAAATAAACGCATTTGTTGGGGGACGATGTATGGCGTTCAGTATCCTGAGGCAAAAGAAGCCTTAA
>JAGLBU010000355.1 GCA_023146575.1 Methylococcales bacterium | reverse complement strand
GTAATAATCCAAAAGCGCACAATAATCCGAGGTTCTGGCCAGCCTTTTAATTCATAATGATGATGAATCGGTGCCATTCTAAACACACGTTTGCCTCGGAGCTTAAATGATGTGACTTGAATAATAACCGATAGGGTTTCAACCACAAAAACCCCCCCCATAATAACCAGTACAAATTCTTGTCGAACTAAAATCGCTAAAACACCCAACCCTGCGCCTAAGGCTAAGGAGCCTACATCCCCCATAAAAACCATCGCAGGATAGGTGTTGAACCATAAAAACCCCAAACCTGACCCAACTAACGCACCACAAAAAACAATTAACTCACCACTGTTGGCTAAAAAAGGAATACTAAGGTATTCTGCAAAATCTTTATGTCCTGATAAATACGCAAAAATTCCCATCCCAATGGCAATCATCACCGTTGGCATAATGGCTAACCCATCCAAGCCATCGGTCAAGTTCACGGCATTACTGGTTCCGACAATCACAAGATAGCTTAAGACAATATAACCCCAGCCTAAATCCAGCATGACATCTTTAAAAAAAGGTACTAATAACTGAGTTTCCTCAGGCGTGCTGGCCGTATGATAAAGAAATACAGCCGCTCCCATGCCAATGAGCGATTGAAATAAATATTTTAGTTTAGCCGATAAGCCATCACTATTATTTAACATGACCTTCTTATAATCATCTATAAAACCAATCACCCCAAATCCCATTGTGACGGTTAAAATCACCCACACATAATGATTGCCTAAATCAGCCCACAATAAGGTACTAATGCTAATGGCGACTAAAATCATCGTGCCACCCATTGTCGGCGTACCTGATTTTTGCAAATGTGATTCTGGTCCATCTTCTCGAATGCTTTGACCAATTTTATTACGGGTTAATTTAGCAATCATCCAAGGACCAATCATAAATGAGATAATTAAGGCCGTTAATGTACCTAAAATAGCTCTAAAAGTCAGATATTGAAAAACTCTAAAACCGCTGTCCAATGACATTAAATAATCGGCTAAATAAAATAGCATTCGTTAGTTCCTAAAGTTGTCAATTAATACTGCCGCAACATTTTCCATTTTTTGCGTCCTTGAACCTTTAATCAGTAAAACCACATTTTCATGTAATTGTATTTGCAATGTATCAATAAGTAATTGCTGAGTTTCAAAAAAAACACCCCCCTTACCAAAGGTTTCAACCGCACCTCGTGCTTCACCACCCACTGCAAACAAACGTTTTACGCCATAATCTCGGATTACCCCCCCTAATTGGCGATGAATTTCAGCACTTTGCTCACCCAATTCACCAAATGCCCCCAAAATAAGCCACGACTCACCTGCGCATGATTTTAAAACCTCTAGGGCTACTTTCAATGAACTTGGATTCGCATTATAGCTATCATCTATCACTAAATTTTTATGATGACTCAACCACGGTTGCAATCGACCTTTAACCGGTAATACCTTTTCAAGCCCTTGCTGAATTTGTGCCAATGAAATATGAGCCGCTAATGCCGCCGTAGCCGCCGCAACCGCATTATTGACATTATGTTTTCCAGCTAATTGTAACTGTATTGGAATTTTTTTCGATTGATAATGCAAGTTGAAAGTGGTTCTAAATTGGTTTTTTTCAACACGACTTTTTATATCACTGGCATAAACATCGGCGGTTAAATCACTTAAAGAAAAAGAAAAATATTGTCGCTGATTAAGCATTTTCAACCACAGACTGTAAAATTTATCATCTTGATTTAAGATGGCAATACTAGATGCTTTTGATCCCGTAATAATTTCGCCTTTGGCTTTAGCAATGGCTTCTACAGAACCAAACCCTTCAAGATGTGCATCACCGACATTATTAATCAAAACAATATCGGCTAAGGTATGACGACTGCTAAAGGCTATTTCACCACTATGATTCGCGCCCATTTCGACCACCGCATACCGATGTTGTTTTGAGAGTCGTAATAATGTTAGGGGGACACCTATTTCATTATTAAAATTCCCTTGGGTGGCTAAAACATTCGCGTCAACCGATAAAATCATCGCCAACATTTCTTTAACCGTTGTTTTACCGTTACTCCCTGTCACCGCAAATACGGTTGCCTGACTTTCCTGCCGCCACAACCCGCCTAATTGCGCTAAGGCTAAGCGAGTATCCTTCACGATCAGTTGAGGCAAATCACTTTCAACCCACTGATTGACTAATAAAGCCCCCGCGCCGTTTTTTTCAGCCGCCTGAATAAAATCATGCCCATCAAACCGATCGCCTTTAATCGCAATATATAACGCCCCTTTCTTTAGAGTTCGGGAATCAATACTTACCGAATCAATTTCAATATTTTGACCCGTTAATTTTGCCTTCAAAGCAACCGCAATAGTGTCTAAGCTTAACATTTTTTTATGATCCATTGCTGTAATGCCTGCTTAACAATCGACTGATCGCTGAAGGGGTATTTTATGCCCTCAATTTCTTGATAATCTTCATGACCTTTGCCTGCAATTAAAATACATTCATCCTTTGTCGCTTGCTTAATAACCCTTTCTATTGCTTGTTGACGATTATTAATCACCTGCACCTTTTTAGAAACACAGCCTGTTAAAATAGTGTCGATAATAGCCTTACCCATTTCATAGCGTGGATTATCATCGGTTATAATCACTTTATCGGCTTTTTCACAGGCAATGCGTCCCATCTGCGCTCTTTTTCCAG
>JAGLBU010000354.1 GCA_023146575.1 Methylococcales bacterium | reverse complement strand
GGAAAGCTCAATAATTTTGGTGTGTAAAACAGGTAACCTAACCCCATAAGCAAATTTATTCACCAAAATAAAATCGCCAATTAACAGCGTTGGCATCATAGAGCCTGATGGAATTCTAAAAGGTTCGACTAAAAATGAACGCAACAATAAAACAATCAGTACCACAGGGAAAAAAGAACGCGCATATTCTGCCCAAAAAGGTTCATCTTTTTCGCTGAAGGGTTCGCCTATTGATTTTAAGTACAATAAATACCCTCCCCAAAGAATACCAGTGACGATTGATGCGATGACTAAAAAAAGGGAGAAATCAAAATCCATATTCGTATGCGAGTGTAGTTTAAAATAAAGTTAATCTTTGCTGACTTGCAACACAGCAAGAAAGGCTTCTTGAGGTATATCAATACTGCCGACTTGTTTCATGCGTTTTTTGCCCGCTTTTTGTTTTTCTAATAATTTTTTCTTACGACTAATATCCCCGCCATAACATTTAGCGGTTACATTTTTACGCAAGGCTTTTACCGTGGACCGAGCAATAACTTTTGAGCCAATTGCCGCTTGTATTACCACTTCATACATTTGTCGTGGAATTAAGTCTTTCATTTTATCAACTAAATCACGTCCACGAGACTGACTTAAGTCTTTGTGGACAATAATAGATAGCGCATCCACTTTATCGCCATTAATAAGGACATCTAATTTTATGAGTGCGGCAATTTGGAAGCGTAAAAACTCATAATCAAACGAAGCATAACCGCGCGAAATGGATTTTAAGCGATCAAAAAAATCTAACACCACTTCACTTAAAGGCAGTTCATAGGTCAAGGAAACTTGTGAACCTGTGTATTGCATATTAATTTGCACACCGCGTTTTTCAACACAAAGACGAATAACCCCCCCTAAATACTCTTGCGGGACTAAAATATTGGCTTGAATAATGGGTTCACGAATTTCGGTCACCATGCCTGCATCGGGTAATTTTGCAGGATTATCGACCATTAATATATCGCCTTTTTGGGTTTCGACTTCGTAGATAACCGTTGGCGCGGTGGTAATTAAATTAATATTATATTCACGCTCCAATCGCTCTTGCACAATTTCCATGTGCAACATGCCTAAAAAACCACAGCGAAAACCAAAACCTAACGCTTGTGAGGTTTCAGGTTCAAATTGTAAGGCCGCATCATTTAAACGCAGTTTATCCAAAGACTCGCGCATATTGGTATAGTCGTCTGAACTTACAGGATAAAGCCCTGCAAAAACACGCGGTTGGACTTTTTCAAAGCCCTCTAAACGTTTATCGGTGGGATTGTCCGTCAGAGTAATGGTATCACCGACAGGCGCACCAAAAATATCTTTAATGCCTGCAACAATAAATCCTACTTCACCCGCGCTTAAGACTTCTTTTTCGAGCCGTTTTGGGGTAAAAATACCAACTTTTTCGGCTAAAAATGATTTTCCTGTGGAAACAACGGTGATTTTTTGTTTACGCCGAAGGGTTCCATTAACGATACGAACCAGTGACACTACGCCTAAATAATTATCAAACCAAGAGTCAATAATTAACGCTTGCAAAGGCGCTTTCGTGTCACCTTTAGGGGCTGGAATTTCTTGAACCAGTTGTTCTAAAACATCTTGAATTCCAATACCCGTTTTTGCGCTAATTTTTAATGCATTATCCGCAGGAATTCCAATAACATCTTCAATTTCGTGTTTGACACGTTCAGGTTCGGCAGATGGTAAGTCTATTTTATTTAACACGGGAAGTACTTCTAACCCTTGCTCTATTGCAGTGTAACAGTTCGCAACGCTTTGTGCTTCTACACCTTGGGCGGCATCCACAATTAATAATGCCCCTTCACACGCGGCTAATGAGCGTGAAACTTCATAAGAAAAATCCACGTGTCCTGGGGTATCAATGAAGTTGAGTTGGTAGGTTTTCCCATTGTTGGCTTTATAATCCAGCGTGACACTTTGGGCTTTTATGGTAATGCCACGTTCTCGTTCTATGTCCATAGAATCTAACACTTGAGCTTCCATTTCTCGATCACTTAAGCCGCCACAAAATTGTATGAAACGATCGGCTAGGGTTGATTTCCCATGATCAATATGGGCGATAATAGAAAAATTTCGTATATGTTTTAAGTCCACTTAAATTTTTAGTTAGGGTCAGAAAAAATTGCGTTAAGTCCTTAATCTTTTAATAGTATGATTAAAAAATAAAGACTCAAAGCAGAATTGTAAAGTTCACTTCGCCTAAATTATAACAGAAATTAATTTAAAGTAGATTTGCGCTGAAGTTAATCTAAATTTATAGATTTAACGCTCGCCATGCAGACGTGTATTCAAAGCACCTCTACATGACTTTATTTTGAAGTGTTATTTGATGGTTGCAGGAACTTCGACGGTTTTCTCTTTCGTTACAGCATCGGTTGCAGCAGGCGTTTTAGCATCGGTGGGAGGGGTATCTGTTTTTTCACCCTCTTTCCCATCTTCTTTTTTCTCATCGACACCCATCGTGTCAGCCGCTGTTTTAGTGACGTCTGCCGCTGTTTTCGTCCCTTTCACGACTTTACCTGAGCCTTTAACAAGCCCTGTACCATCAACGACTTCAGCCGCTTCTGATGCTTTTTCGGTTGCATTAACGGCATCACTTAAACCAAATGAATAGGCAGATGTTGAAAGTATTGCTAAAAGTGTAAACCCAATTATTTTTTTCATATTAACTCTCTAATAGATTGATTTAACAGATTTAAGTAAACATAATTTACTTAATTGACACTTTAGCACCAAGTAAAATAAAAGTCATTAAAATAATATGGATTTAATTCGCACTCTTAAAAAAAAAGACTGGACACTAAAATGTAAGTTAATTCTTACGTTAAATTGGGTTATACTCATTCTTCCAGTGATTTAACTCGAATAGAGTAGGATGGATAGTAAGATGAAAAAAATAATCGTAGGAATTGCACTAATGGTAATGGCAACTGCTTCATATGCAACCGCTTTTACATGTAAAGGTTATACTGATAGCCAACAGGTTGGAGAAGCAATTGTTGTGAATGCTTCAAAAGCTATTGTGGCAGAAACCAAGGCTTATCAACGCATGAAAAAAGCAGGTTTAAAAATTGATATTGTTCGCTGCCAATAACAACAGCACACTATAAACTTCTGAGTGAACCCAAATATCATGTGATGGCTGGGTTCACCCTTTAAATTATTGCTGAATATTAAAATACGGCGGCATATTATTCACATACGCTAAATAAATAGCATCCGCCATTGACCACAAAACATTTAATTTAAATTGTAAAATTTCCAGCATTTTTTCTTGTTG
>JAGLBU010000353.1 GCA_023146575.1 Methylococcales bacterium | reverse complement strand
GATTCTTCAGGACCCATAAAAATTTTCGAGCCATTGATCGGGGATTTAAAAGTCACGCCTTTTTCAGTGATTTTTCGTAACGCGCCTAAGCTAAAGACTTGAAAGCCGCCTGAGTCGGTGAGAATAGGTTTTTCCCAGTGCATAAAATCGTGTAAATCCCCATGCGCTTTGATGACTTCCGTGGTTGGGCGGAGCATTAAATGGAACGTATTCCCTAAAATAATTTGCGCCCCCATGTCGTTGAGTTCTTCAGGGGTCAGGGATTTTACCGTTCCATAGGTTCCGACAGGCATGAACATAGGCGTTTGAATGGTACCGCGTTCAAATTCAAGCTGACCACGGCGCGCATGACCATCGGTATTTTTTAAGGTAAATTTCATAAAATTTAAAAAGTTGATTATTAGCCTGTGATCGGGACAATCGACAAGGCGGTTTTAGAGGGAGTTGCGGTTTAATACGATTAGGATTTATGGGACTACCAGGTGGGGTCTATTTTTACTTTACAGGCTTTCTACTTACGTCGCTAATAGAGTAAACTATGGTTTCATTAAGAGAAATTGAAGCCATGATAACAGATAACGTACATTTAGATGAAATTAATAAATTTGGCGCTCAAGCAGAGCGCTGGTGGGATACTCAGGGGGATTTTAAAACCTTGCATGATGTCAATCCGTTACGATTACAGTTTATTAAAGAATACGCGAAACTTGATGGAAAAGAGGTGGTCGATGTCGGTTGTGGCGGTGGAATTCTGACGGAGGGGTTGGCTAAAAATGGTGCAAAGGCGTTTGGGATTGATCTCAGTGAAGACTTAATTGATATTGCCGATTTACATGGACTGGAATCGGGCGTGAGTGCCAACTATCAAAAAATCAGTGTCGAAGCCTTAGTTGAAACCCATGCTGAAAAATTTGATCATCTGACTTGTATGGAAATGTTAGAACATGTCCCCGATGCAGGTTCGGTGATTTCAGCCTGTGCAAAATTGGTCAAACCCGGTGGTATGGTGTTTTTTTCAACCTTAAACCGTCAACCTAAAGCTTATATGTTAGCCATTGTAGCGGCTGAATATGTACTACGAATGTTACCGAAAGGCACACACAGCTATAAAACGTTTATTAAACCATCGGAACTCAGTGCATCGGCTCGCACCGCAGGCTTGGAATTACGCGGCATGGTTGGGATTGAATACAACCCTATTACCAAAAAATTTCATTTAGGCAAAGATGTGGATGTTAATTATATTGTTGCCTTTCAGCGTCCCCTCTAAATGGCGTTTAAATTAGAATGTGTTTTATTTGATTTAGATGGCACTTTAGTCGATACCGCCCCTGATTTAATCGCCTGTTTGAACAGTGCCTTGAAGGTACATGGTTTTGAGGCGGTGGATAGCCAGAAAATCACCCCGTATATTTCGCATGGCGCAGGCGCTATGATCCAACAATCAAACCTGAAAACAGATCAATCAACCGAGTCTCAGATTTTAGAAACTATGTTATCGCATTATGAAACGAATATTTTGAGCTACGGAGGGTTTTTTGACGGCATTGAAGAAACCTTGGATTTTATCGAACAAAACGGTTTGAAATGGGGGGTTATCACGAATAAACAAAAACGATTTACCGAGCCATTGATGAATGCGTTAAATATTACCCAGCGTTGTGCTTGTATTATTAGTGGCGATACCACCTCGAAAAGCAAGCCTCATCCAGAACCAATGCTCGCAGGCTGTCAGCAAGCAGGGGTAAACCCTAAAAACTGTGTTTATATTGGGGATGCAAAACACGATATGATGGCGGGGCAATCGGTCAACATGAAAACCTTGGCGGCGGTTTATGGGTATTTAACCCCTGACGATCGTCCACAAACATGGGGCGCGGAGGCATTATTAACATCCCCTATAGAGATTAAAGAATGGATAAAAAAAGCAGTGTGACCTTAAAAGATAAGGTTATCTTGATTACTGGTGCAGGCGGAGGACTAGGCGGTACGGCGGCATTAGCACTTTCAGAACAAAATGCAACGCTTATTTTGTTGGATAAAAGCATTCCAAAGCTTGAAAAAGTCTATGATGCAATTGTTGAAAAAGGCTTTACGACCCCTGTTTTATACCCGTTTGATTTAGCGGGTGCAAGTGAAGTTCAATATGAAGCATTAGCGACTATATTGTTGGAAAAATACGGCTCTATTCAAGGTGTATTGCATTCTGCGGTAGAGTTTAGCGCCTTTTCCCCTGTTGCCAATCATGAAACCAAAGCGTGGGGGGATGCGTTGAATGTTAATCTCAATGCACCGTTTTTATTAACGCGGGTGTTATTGCCTGTCTTGCAAAAAAGTGAACATGCCTCCATTGTTTTTACCTCCGATTCTTCGGCACAAAATACCTTAGCGTATGCAGGCGCGTATGGTGTTTCAAAAGTGGCATTGGAAGCCTTTTCCAAAATTTTGGCGCACGAATTAGAAGGGCTGGGGAAAATCAGAGTAAATACCTTGATTCCTGATGTGGTGGATACCCCTTTACGAAAACGGGCGTATCCTGCTGAAGACAAAACTTCGTTGCCAAAAATGGAAACCTTAAACGCTATTTATACGTATCTTTTCAGCGATGAAAGCATAGGGGTGACCGCCCAAACCGTCAATGCACAAACTTATTTTCAAGGGAACGATTAATGTCAACTGAAAGAGAAACGATTATTTTAACCCGTGATGTCAATGTTGTTATGATTCCCGATGGCAATCACAGTGTGTTAAGCGAAGGTCGTGAGGTAACTATTCATCAAGCCTTAGGCAGTAATTATACCGTGGTCACCGAACATGGTCATATGGTGCGTATTGCAGG
>JAGLBU010000352.1 GCA_023146575.1 Methylococcales bacterium | reverse complement strand
AAAATACCCCGATTGATTATTTAGACTTTGCCTCACCTGTTTCAGGATTAGGCTCAAAAGTGGGCTTTGATGCCACCAATAAATGGCAAGGCGAAACCACCCGCGAATGGGGAAGAACGATTAAAATGTCCGATGAAATTGTTGAGAAAGTAAATAAAATGTGGGATGAATTGGGTATTTAGCTTTATACTTAAAAACAACGCGATTTGTTGAATCGTACCCTTTTTACTACGGACAATCTCCCTTATGAAGTTCCAATTTACTGACCCTGTTACCGATTTTTCCAATGGCTTAAATGTCATTAAAGGCTATCACGAGGCGTTATTAATTCGTGGCGAAAATTTATTAGCCTTAGCCGAAGATATAAAGGAACAGCCGATGAGTGAAGCGCTGGCAAACCGATGTATTGAGATGCACTGTTTTTATTTTCACGCCAGCCGATTACACCATTTAGATGAAGAAGAAGGCTTATTTCCGTTTCTCAAAAATCATTCTGAATTGTTTAAAGGCATGATGGATTTATTGGTGAACGACCATGAAGACATTGAGTATGATTGGCAATTGTTAGCGCAAATGTTAGGCAATCCTGAACAAATTAAAGGGAATGATACGTTTCAAGAAACAGTGGTGGAATTTGAAAAAAAACAACGGGAACATTTGTTTCGTGAAGATGAAGATTTTTTGCCCAAAGTAGCCGAAATTTTAACCGTAGACGAATTGACCAAAGCAGGTGCTGTCATGGAAAAATTGCGGCATTTATCGTAAGTATTTTAGCGTCAACCCTGACAGATTTTAAAAAACTGTCAGGATTTAAAGACATTATTTAGCGCTGATGAAACACCCATTCCATCACGGGTTGATTGTTTAAAAGGTGTTCGTCAATAATTCGATC
Source organism: Methylococcales bacterium (assembly GCA_023146575.1). Classification (GTDB taxonomy): domain Bacteria; phylum Pseudomonadota; class Gammaproteobacteria; order Methylococcales; family Methylomonadaceae; genus WTBX01. Next base: position 745 of record JAGLBU010000352.1, on the reverse strand, counting down.
CAATTTGTCAGCGGTAATATCATAATACCAAATACCATCGGGTTGAATGCACAATAAAGGTCCTGATTTACACGAGCCAAAACAAGTCGCACGAGTTTTTTTAACCCGTAAATCGCCTTTATTTAACCCAGCCTTCTCAAATTTTTCTTTAAGTGCATCATACAGCGCTTGCCCTTCACCATTTTGAGTACAACGATCACCCACACACACCAAAATTTGACGGTGATAATTCATCATTTTAGGTTTGATTAACTCAGTCATTGGTTGATCCTGTGACAGTTTTTTGTGCTTCAAAATAGGACTGCAATGTCGTCGGGTTAAATTCGCCATCTTGCTTCATTAAGGATAAACGAAACACTAATTTCCCAAAATCATCCACAAAATTTAAACTGTAATTAAGCGATTCTCGAGACGCAAAATACACACGGGTAACGTTTCTCCAATTGATATGTAAATGAAACGCCTCGTTTTCAATATTTAACCACTGTTTACGCAATTCAAATTCACAGCTATTTAAAAATAATTCGGTAATTGCTCCTGAATCGGTACGAATAATACCGCGTAATTTTCCCCACGCATGACTGCTTTCGAGCGCCGTTAAAAAAGCATCCTTAGCAACTTCTTTCACCTGATGAATGCCCATGTTTTCTTTGGTTGATAACTCGGATAACACCTCACCTAAAGAAACCTTAAAATAGTCCGCCGCTTTTTCTAAAGTCATGGTGTTTTGGGCTAAATAATCACT